>CAKTWW010000002.1 GCA_934630855.1 uncultured Collinsella sp. | reverse complement strand
CAGGAGGCCACTTAATGTGGCCTCCGTCGTGAGCAGGACTGTAGAGCAGGAAACTTTACCCGCGGCCCCCGCCGGGAATAGCAAAAGGGCGACCCCAGTGCGGAGTCGCCCTTTCTGAGCTGCTTATGTGCGGCTGTTACTCGGCGTCGTGGTGACGGCGGGGCTTGCGGCCTCCGTTGTCGCCGGGACGACGCGGACGGTCACTGCGCTCGGAGCGCTCGCGACGCGGACGCTCACGGCGCTGGAAGTGCTCGCCGTCGCCCTCGGAGGCACCCTCGGCGCGAGCCGGGGCCTCGGGCTTGTCAAGACGATCGAGCGAGATCTTGCCGCGATCGTCGACCTCGATGACGACGACCTTGACCTCGTCGCCCACGTTGAGGACATCCTCGACCTTCTCCACGCGGCCCTTGGCGACGCGGGAGATGTGCAGCAGGCCGTCCTTACCGGGCAGCAGGTTCACGAAGGCGCCGAACGGCTGGATGGAGACAACGCGACCGGTGTACTCCTCGCCCGGCTCGGGAACCTTGATGATGAGCTTGATGCGCTCGACGGCCTGGTCGACGGACTCGCCGGTGCCGCCGACAAAGACGGTGCCGTCCTCCTGGATGTCAACCGAAGCGCCGGTCTCGTCCTGGATGCCGCGGATGACCTTGCCACCGGAGCCGATGACGTCGCGAATCTTATCGGTCGGAACCTGGATGGAGACGATGCGCGGGGCGGTGCTGCGCGTGGTGTGGCGCGGCTCGGGAATCACATCGAGCATCTTCTGCAGGATGAAGGCACGACCCTCCTTGGCCTGCTGCAGGGCGCGGGCCAGGATGTCGAAGGTGAGGCCGGTGGCCTTGTTGTCCATCTGCAGGGCGGTGATGCCCTCGGTGGTGCCGGTGACCTTAAAGTCCATGTCACCCAGGAAGTCCTCGAGACCCTGGATGTCGGACAGGACCACGGTCTTGCCCTCCTCCTGGATCAGGCCCATGGCGATACCGGAGACCGGGCGCTTAATGGGCACGCCGCCGTCCATAAGGGCGAGCGTGGAGCCGCAGGTCGAAGCCATCGAAGAGGAGCCGTTGGACTCCATGACCTCGGAGACCACGCGGATGGCGTAGGGGAACTCGTTCTCGTCGGGGAGCACCGGAAGCAGGGCGCGCTCGGCCAGGTTGCCGTGACCAATCTCGCGGCGCTTGGGGCTGCCCATACGACCGGTCTCACCGGTGCAGAACGGCGGGAAGTTGTAGTGGTGCATGTAGCGCTTGCCCTCGGTGGGCTCGATGGTATCCAGACGCTGACCCTCGTTGAGCATACCGAGCGACAGGACGGAGAGCACCTGGGTCTGACCGCGCTGGAACAGGCCGGAGCCGTGAACGAGCGGCAGGTAGTTGTCCTTCACCATGATGGGACGGATCTCGTCGGCGGCACGACCGTCGACGCGCTCGCCGGTCTCGACGACCATGGTGCGCATGGCCTTCTTCTCGAGCTTCTTGAGCGCCACGGGGATCTCGCGCTCCCAAGCGGCCTGCTCCTCATCGGTGAACTCGGCACGGATGGACTCCTTCAGAGCCTCGACCTTACCGATACGGGAGAGCTTGTCGGCGTCGCGCAGGGCAGCGGCCATCTCATCGTAGTGGGCGAAGATGCGCTCCTGAACCTCCTCGACGGGCTGGTCGAGCGGGTACTCCTTCTTGACGATAGCGCCGTTGACCTGCTCCCACTCGGCGACGAACTCGTCCTGAGCCTGGCAGAAGGCAGCGAGAGCCTCCTGACCAAACTCCATGGCGGCGAGCATATCGTCCTCGGAGATCTCCTCGGCGCCGGCCTCGACCATCGAGATGAAGTCGGCAGAGCCGCCCAGCTCCAGGTCCAGGTCGGAGTTCTCGCGCTCCTCATAGGTGGGGTTGACGATAAACTCGCCAGTCTCCACGTTACGGCCGATGCGCACGCAGGCAAGCGGGCCCTCGAAGGGCACGCCGCCGAGCGTCATGGCCAGGGAGGCGCCCATGACGTTGATGACGTCGAAGGGGTTAACCTGGTCGGCGACGAGCGAGGTGGCGACGATGTGTACCTCGTTGCGGAAGCCGTCCGGGAAGCTCGGGCGGATCGGGCGGTCGATCATACGGGCCGTGAGCGTGGCCTTCTCGCTGGGACGGCCCTCACGCTTGAGGTAGCCACCCGGGATGCGGCCGGCGGCGTACATCTTCTCGTTGAAGTCGACGGTCAGCGGGAAGAAGTCGTAGTTCTTGCGCTCCTTGGAGACGACCACGGTGTCGAGCATCGTAGTGTCGCCCTGCTTGACCAGGCAAGCGCCGGTGGCCTGCTTGGCAAGCTCGCCGGACTCGAAGGTGTAGGTCTTGCCGTACAGCTCAAAGGTCTTGGATACGAGTGTCATTGTTCTCCTTTACCCCACAGGCCCCTTGCCTGCGGGCTTCTCATGTGACGTGGGCCCCCTGCCCCCGCCACGCTGTAGAGCGTGATTGTTCACGCCCTTACACAAAAAGAGCGCCCCGCTGCGCAGGACGCTCTTAGCATGTACAAATCCTATTACTGGATGTTGTCGCGGATGCCCAGAGCCTTGATGAGCTCACGGTACTCGACGATGTCGTTCTTCTTGATGTAGGAGAGAAGACGACGACGACGGCCGACGAGCATGAGCAGGCCACGACGGGTGTGGAAGTCCTTCTGGTGGGACTTCATGTGCTCGGTCAGCTCCTTGATGCGCTCGGTCAGGATGGCGACCTGAACCTTGGGGTTACCGGTGTCGACCGGGGTGTTACCGAACTGGGCAGTCAGCTCCGCCTTGCGCTCTTTGGAAACAGTCATTGTTTCACCTTTCGTTTTGCGTCGCCCGCAGGCGACTCGATTCGCCTCGGACTGGGAAGCCGCCGGTGGAGCGAGCATCCAAGGTCGAGGTACCAACAGGTCGGTATGTTACCACAAGCGGCGAGCGCCTGCGCATCATCACCGACCCAACATGAATTCCATCGCACGAAGCCGCTGATCGGTATGCGTGGCGGCCCACACATGCGAAAGCCCCAGCAAAAACGCCGCGGTATGCGGGTCGATATGTTCGGCCATAAGCTCATCGAAGGTCATGCCCATAAGCGCGCGCAACCATCCGACCTCGCCGGTCGACACCAGCTCGGCGCCGGGAATGCTCGACGCGCACGACCAGCACAGCAGGCCGCCCGCCCGAGGCGAAAAATGCGACAGCATGGGGTCGCCGCACAGCACGCAGGCGGAAAAATCGGGGCGGTATCCGATATGCGACAGCAGCTTAAAGACAAAGGCGGCAACCAGCAGGTCCATATGGGCTGTATCGAGGCCCGTCCCCACGAGCGCAAGCGCCCGCTGCGTAATGGCAAAGGTAAAAGGGTCCTCGGCATCCTCGAACGAGCATACGCGCGCTACCTCGGCAATCGCGCTCGCCGCACAAGTCGCCTCGTAATCGGGGGCCGCACCGAGCGGCGCCTCCACCAGCTCGGCCTGCGATACCACATCGAGCGAGCGCCCGTGCGCGAGCAGCATATCGACCGTGCAGAACAGCTCGCACCGCGCCGCCAAGCGACCGCCGGGCTTGCGCGCGCCCTTGGCAACGGCACGCACCTGCCGACCCCGCTCGTCGAGCATCGTCAAAATCAGATCGGTCTCCTTGAGCTTGGTCTTGTCGAGGACGAGCGCCTTCGTGCGATATGTGCGAGAGCCTGCCATCGACGAAAACTAATCTTCGGCGTTGTAACCGAAGCGGCGAATCTGGGCCTCGTCATCGCGCCAGCCGGCCTTGACCTTCACGTCCAGCTCCAAAAAGACCTGGGTGCCAAAGATGCGCTCAAGATCACGACGGGCATCGATGCCGATATGCTTGATCATCTCGCCGCCCTTACCGATGATGATGCCCTTCTGGCCCTCGCGCTCAACATAGATGGTGGCATGCACGCGCAGCACCTTCTTGGCCTGCTCGAGCGCGTCGCAGATCACGCCCACGGAGTGCGGGATCTCGTCGCGGGTGCGGCGCAGAACCTTCTCGCGCACGAACTCGGCCACGAGCGTCTCGTCGGAGGCATCGGTACCCATGTCCTCGGGGAACCAGCGTGGGCCCTCGGGCAAAAAGTGCGCGACGGTCTCGATAAACGCATCGACATTAAAGTTCTTGACCGACGAGGTCACGATCTCGTCATCGTATTCCATAAGCTCATGGGCGGCCTTAAGCTGCTCCATAACCTGCGCAGGATCGGCTTCATCGGCCTTGGTGAGCACCAGGACCTTCTTACAGCGAGCATTTTTAACACGCTCGGCGACCCAGGCGTCTCCCCTGCCGATAGGCTTGGTGGCATCGATCAAAAACGCGACAACGTCCACATCGTTGAGCTCGAACAGTGCGCTCTTGTTGAGCTCGGAGCCCAGGCCGTCCTTGGGCTTATGGATGCCCGGCGTGTCGACGAAGACCAGCTGATAGCCCGGGCGGTTGACCACGGCACGCATGCGGCGACGCGTCGTCTGGGCCACCGGCGAGGTGATGGCGACTTTCTTGCCGTAACAGGCGTTGAGCAGCGTGGACTTGCCGGCGTTCGGGCGACCGACCAGGGCGACGAAGCCGCTGCGGAAGCCGGGCTCCACGTCACCAAAGCCCATGGACACCTCATCCGCGTCGCAAAGAGCGTCGAGCTCCTCGTCGCTCATGCCCTCAAACGGGTCGAACTCCTCGATCTCCTCGATCTCCTCGGTATCTTCGACATCCACCGCATCCAGGGGCTCGGCGTCCAGCATTTCGTCGGTAGGCTGCATCGTGTCAGACATAGCAATCCCTTTCTAAATAAAACCGAGCGCATGGGCAAAGACAAGCAGGCCCACGATCGCGGCGGTAATGGAAAGAACGTATACGGAGGCGGCGGCGATATCCTTCGCGCGCTTGGCCAGCGGATGGAGCTCCTGGGTTGCCAGGTCGACGATCGCCTCCATGGCGGTATTGCACAGCTCGCCGTGAATCACCAGGCCGCAGCAGATGATAACGGTGCCCCACTCGGCGATATCGAGCCCCACGATACAGCCGGCAATGACGGTACACACGCCCGCCACCAGCATGACCTTGATATTGCGCTCGGTCTTAACGGCGGTGACGAAGCCCTCCATGGCGTAGGAGAACGACTTTAAAAAGGACGGATGGTCCTTGTTCGATCCGGGAATCATAGCTGGCTCCTAGTCGTGGGCATGGTTGGTGATAGGACCGACATGCACCTGCTTGGGATCCTCGCCGCGCTCGAGCGCCAGGTCGCGCAGGATAGCATCCTCGCGAGCCTCCATGACCTCGGCCTCGTCGTCCTCGATGTGATCGTAGCCCAAAAGATGCAGCATGCCATGCACGAGCATCAGGCGGCACTCATCGGCGGGGCTGTTGCCAAAGCCGGGGGCCTGGCGGGCGATAACCTGCGGCGCCAGGATAATGTCGCCGAGCTCGAGTGTCTCGTCGGCGGGAATGCCCTCGTCAAAGGCCGAATCACATTCAAACGAAAGCACGTCGGTCGTGCGGTCGATACCGCGCCACTCACGGTTGAGCTCGTGCATCTCTTCCTCGTCGACATACGAAAGCGAAATCTCGACCTCGCGCTCAACGCCCTCGGCGGCAAGCACAACCGCGCAGATATGCTCCACCTCAGGGGCTTCGAGCAGCGTATCGAGCTCGGCATCGTTGCTAATCAATACACTCAACGGGGCTCCTTTCGATCGCGTGCGCGCTGCTCGCGCGCATCGTCGTATGCATCATAGGCCTCGACGATGCGGCCCACCAGGGCATGGCGCACCACGTCGGCGCGCTCCAGGCGTGCAAACGCCACATCATCTACATGGCCCAAAATCTGTTCGACATCGGACAGTCCGCCACGACGGCCTATCAAGTCACGCTGGCTCAAGTCGCCGGTAATCACAAACTTGGAGTTAAAGCCCAAGCGGGTCAGGAACATCTTCATCTGCTCGGGTGTGGTGTTTTGCGCCTCGTCGAGCACCACGAAGGCATCGCTCAGCGTGCGACCGCGCATGTAGGCAAGCGGGGCGATCTCGATCACGCCGCGCTCCATGAGCTCATCGGTGCGCTCGCGATCCATCATGTCAAAAAGGGCATCGTAGAGCGGACGCATGTAGGGGTCGATCTTTTCCTCGAGGGTGCCGGGCAAAAAGCCCAGGTTCTCCCCCGCCTCAACGACCGGGCGCGTCAGGATCAGACGGCCCACCTCGTGACGTTTGAGCGCCGCCACGGCGAGCGCCATGGCAAGATAGGTCTTGCCGGTGCCGGCGGGACCCAGACCAAACGTGATGGTATGCGAGCGAATGGCATCCACATAACGCTTTTGACCAAGCGTCTTGGGACGAATGGCGCGACCGCGATACGAGAGCAGCACGTCATCGCGCAGCGACGAGGCGTCGTGCTCACCGTCGCGCAGTACGGCCAAGCAGCGCGAGACATCCTCGGCAGAAAGCGTGCGCCCGGCGGCCGCCTCGCGAAAAGCATGCTCGAAAAACCGCGCGACCAACTCGACCTCGTCCGGGTCACCGCTCACGGCAATCTGGTCGCCGCGAGCAACCACATGGGCGCGAACGAGGCCCTCGAGCGCACGAAGCACGCCGTCGCCTGCGCCCAGCACGCGAGATGGGTCAATCCCCTCGGGAACGGTTAGTCTAATCTTCGAGGCTTCCATGGACCTCCCTGCGAGCATGGACCAAGCCGGAATCATCGACTCCGATGATAGCAACATCGAGCAGGCACGGGGCCGTAAGTCCACGGGTATCATCCAGACGCGCATGATGGAACGAGCCGAGCGTCAAGTTGTCACCGTACTCAAGGACGGCACGCTCGACGGTGCCCACACGACGACGGGCATCGGCAACCGCGAGCTCCTGGGCCGCCGAGCGCATACGGCGGCTGCGCTCGGCCATGACCTCGGGCGGCACCTGGTCGGGCATATCGGCCGCCAGGGTGCCGGGGCGCTTGCTATAGCGGAAGACGTGCATGCGCGAGAAACCAACGCGGCGACAGAGCGCCAGCGACTGCTCAAACTCCTCGTCCGTCTCGCCGGGAAAACCGACGATGACGTCACACGAAAGCGATGCCTGAGGAAGGATATCGCGAATCATACGCACTGTGTCCTCAAAGGCCTCGGCGCTATAGGGGCGGCCCATACGGTGCAGGGTCGCCGTGCAGCCCGACTGCACGGGCAGATGCAAAAACGGAGCGATACGCTGCGGGTAGCGCGCCATGACGCGAAGCAGGCGCTCCGAGATATCCATGGGTTCCACCGACGAGATGCGCACGTGCGGAATCGAGGTGCGCTCCATGATGGCCTCGAGCAGCTCGTCGATCTCGACATGCTCGTCGGTCGCGCTCTTGCCGTCATAGGCACCCAGGTTCACGCCGGTCAGCACCACCTCGGGCACGCCGCCCTCCTGGGCCTCGCGGACCTGCTCGAGCACGGTCTCCACAGGCACAGAGCGCTCGGGGCCGCGGGCCTTCCACACGATGCAGTAGGTGCAGCGGTGGTTGCAGCCATCCTGGATCTTCACACCCAGGCGCGAACGGCCCAGCACATCGACGACGTCCTCATCGCTGCAGGCGGCAACGCTATCGGACTCCACCCCCAGCACTTCGCAGACACGTTCGGCGACATCGATCTTAGAGGGCTCGGCGATCACGCGATCCGAAAGCTCCAACAGCTCCTCGGGGTGCAGATTGACCACGCAGCCGGTCACGACTACGTAAGGCTCGCCGGGGTAGCCCAGCGCATGACGCACGGCCTTGCGGGTCTTGGCCTCGGCCTCGCCCGTAACGGCGCAGGTATTGATTACGATCAGGTCGGCGTCCTGGGGCTCCGCCATCGCAAAGCCCAGGCGCATAAGATCGGCAGTGATACGGTCGGACTCAACACGGTTGACACGGCAACCGAGGTTGACGACGGAAATATGGGATGCGAGCACGCGCGCTCCTTAATCGAGGATATCGTCGAGGGCACTCTTGATACGATCGGTCACCGACTTCTTGCCGGATGCGACGTCGTCACCCATCTCGTCGGCAAAGGCGCGGAGCAACTCGCGCTGCTTGTTGGAGAGATTGGTGGGGACGACCACGCGCAGCTGCACGACCAGGCGACCGCGCGAGCCACCACCGCCGATGCGCGGCATGCCAAAGTTGTTGACGCTCACGGTGTCGCCATACTGCGTTCCGGCAGGGACCGTCACCTTAACGACCTCGTCGGGCATAATGCCCTCGACCTCGATCTCGCAACCGAGCGCCGCCTGCGCGATCGAGATATCGCTCACCAGGTACAGGTCGTCGCCGTTGCGCTTAAAGCGATCGTGGTCGGCAACGCGGACGTTGACGATCAGGTCGCCCGAAGGCTCACCGCGAAGGCCAGCCTCGCCGTAGCCGCTCACGCGCAGCTGACGGCCCGAGGAAACACCGGCGGGAATATCGATATCGAGCTTTTCGTGCGAAGGGGTGCGGCCCTGGCCATCGCAGGTCTCGCAGGGATGGTCGATGACCGTGCCCTCGCCGTGACAGTCGGGACAGGGCGAGGAGGACTGAACCTGGCCCAGGAACGAACGCTGGACCGTGGTGACATAACCCGTTCCGTGGCAGCGGCCGCACTGCTTTTCGGTCGCACCCTCGGCCTTGCCGGTGCCGTTGCAGTCGTCACAGGGAGCCAGACGGTCATAGCTGATCGTCTTTTTGCAGCCGAGCGCCGCCTCCTCGAGCGTCACCGAGAGGGAGATGGCCATATCGCGACCGCGACGGCGCTCACGACGGCTGCGGGCGCCACCACTGGCGCCACCGCCAAAGAACGACGAGAACAGGTCATCCATGCCCATGCCGCCAAAGATATCGTTGATGTCGACATAGCCAGAGCCACCAGGGCCGTCGGCGGTGCCGAAACGGTCGTAGTTGGCACGCTTCTGCTCATCGGAAAGAACGGAATAGGCCTCGTTGAGCTCCTTGAACTTGGCTTCGGCCTCGGGGTCGTCCGAAACGTCCGGATGTACGGTACGGGCTTTCTTTAGAAACGCGCGCTTGATCGTCCGCGCGTCGGCGTCCCTATCGACGCCAAGTACCTCGTAGTAATCCCTATTTTCCGACACGACCGAATCCTTCCGACTTTCAATATTGTCACAGTGCGTCCTATACCCATGCAAGGCCGGCCGCAAACAGAGGGTTTGATGTTATTGCATCCCGTAGGGCGAAAGCATCGCGCGCTGCGAGCAGCTCGCAAACCACACCGACACGAGCGCGAACATGAAGCCGTTGGCAAAACCGTTGGCAAACTGCATCACGCCACGTTTCCACCACAGCAGGCTACGGTGAAGCACCCCATCCGAGAGCACCATGAACAGGCCCATGGCAAACGGAATAAAACACATAACGGCAAAAGCCGAGAACACGCCCGAGATGGCCGACAGCAACAAAAACGGGGCGATGATGCCCATAAGATAGAAGCCGGTGCGAGCCTTACCCTCCAGGCGCTCTGCCTCAACGTGCGCACGACCGACCAGGTCACCGCCCGAAGCGCCGTTCGTGCCGGCGTGGCCCATGTTGGGGATGCGCACCTCGTCGCCATCATGCGTGCCGGCGGGAAACTCAATCGTCTGCTCGGAGGTCACGCGAGTGCGACCGCTGCCACCACAATCGGGGCACGGATCGGCCACGACCTTGCCGGAACCGCCGCACTCCGGGCAGACCGACTGGAACGTACCGGCGCCGAACAGGAAGGACAGGTCGACGTCGATATGGCCGCGACCGCCGCAACTGGGGCAGGTGTGGGCATGCTCAGACGAAACGGAGCCCGAACCACCGCAGTGACCGCAGGTATCGAAGCGCGTATAGCGAACGGTCTTGCTGGCACCGCTCTTGGCCTCCTTGGCATCGAGCTTGATGTCGACGACCACGTTGGCGCCACTCTCGGGGTTGTAGGCCGCCTGGCCACGACGCGGCTGGCCCCAGGCGCCGCCGAAGGGGAAACCGCCCTCAAAGGGATTGCCATAACCGGCACTGCCGGCATAGCCGCCACCATAGGGCGAAGCCGTCGGAGCTCCGGCAAAGGGATTGCCCGAGCGCATTGCGTCGTATCGCGCACGCTTCTGCTCGTCCGAGAGCACGGCGTAGGCCTCGGAAACCTCTTTAAACTTTTCCTCGGCATCCGGCTCTTTGTTCACGTCCGGATGGAGCTTGCGGGCCTTTTGCTGGAAGGCCTTTTGAATATCACGCGAGGTGGCATCCTTGGAGACACCCAGAATCTCGTAGTAGTCTTTTTCGTTCATCGTCGCCATGCGCGGCAACCTCCTGCTCACAGCAGCGTATATATTGCGGTAATTCTACCCGAGCGGCCTAAGCTAGATCCCAAAACAGCTCGAACAGAACATTTCCATCGAGCCAGCCCAAATGGGTCGGCGTCAGACGGGCGCGGGTGCGACCCGCGATGACTTCGGCAGAGGCGATGAGTCCCGCATGGGCATCGCCGGCGTCAGGCACCCAGGCAGCAAGGCCCAACTCAAGTGCGCGGTCGCAAGCGGACACCAGCTCAGCCGCAGGAATGACGCGAGCGGCACGTACCAGCAGGTCGGACCCCACGCCACGCGTCATACGGCAGGCGAGCATCAAATCCTCGGCTACCGCTTCGCGCCGCGAAAGACACTCTGCCTCAAACGCCGTCGCGGCATCGTCACGTTGCACCAGGCGCACGCGATACGAATCGCCACGAGGAGACACACCGGGAAAGAGCTCGGCCAAGCGGTCGAAATCCCCGGCATCGAGCATGCCGGCGGCAGAGCGACCAAGGCCCAAATAACCCTGGCCGGTCCAATAAGCAATGTTGTGGGCACACTCATGCCCGTCGAGAGCATAGCTCGCCACCTCGTAAGGGTGATAACCAGCCGCGCTCAGGCAATCGCGCGCCGCATCCATGCAGGCAGCCTGAAAATCCTCATCGGGCTCAAGCGACTCATCGCGGCATGCCATGCGATAGAGGGGTGTGCCCTCCTCGAGCGTAAGCGGGTAGACCGAGACGTGATGCGGAGCTGCCGCAAGGACACCATCGAGCGTGCTTTGCCAGCTCGCCACCGTCTGCCCGGGAAGCCCGCACATGAGGTCGCACGAAATATCAAGCCCGGCGTCCTTGACCGTCGCGATGGCCGCGAGGGCGCGGTCGGCATCGTGGATACGGCCGATAGCGGCAAGCTCGTCATTATCGAGCGTTTGCACGCCAAGTGAAATGCGCGTAACACCCGCCACGGCAAGGGTTTCTGCAAGCTCGGCAGTCAGCGACTCAGGATTGGCCTCGCAGGTAAATTCAACGGGTTCGCACCACAAGCGAACGCGCCGGGCAAGTTCCACCAGGCGCTCTCCCGCCAGCGACGGCGTGCCGCCGCCTACGTAGACGGTGCGAATGCACTCAAGCGCTCCAGCCTTGCCAAAGGCATCGAGCCGCGCATACAGCTGCTCAAAATAGGCATCGAGCGCGGCATTCAAATCGCACGGGGCAAAGCTGCGCGAGTCAAAATCGCAATAGCGGCATTTTTGAGCACAAAACGGCACGTGCACATACAGCGCGGTAACGGCCACCCTTAGGCCTCCAGCGGATGCGCGGGCACCGACTCGCCGGCTGCAAGGGCGGCCTCGCAGGCCACCACATCGCGTTCGATATCATCGACCAGTGCCATAAACTCCTCGTAGGTGGAGCAGCGCACCACCTGGGCGCGCCAGGCGGCGGCATGGGGCATGCCTTTGAGATACCAGCTCGCATACGTGCGGGCGCGCGACATGAGCGGCAGAAGCTCGTGCGTCAACGTCAGGTGCTCACGCAGAGCCTCCAGGCGCTCGACCGAGGAGCGAGAAGGAACCGGCATGCCATCGAGTGCAAGTGCTCGGGCATCGCCGAACACCCACGGATTGCCGTAGATGCCGCGCGCGATAAACACCGCGCTGGCACCCGAGCTGCGCAGATGCTCAGCAGCATCCTCGGCCGAGAACACGTCGCCCGAACCAATCACGGGAATCTCGACGGCGTCAGCCACCTCATCGACGACCGACCAATCGGCCTGGCCCGTATAGAGCTGCGTGGCGCAACGACCGTGCACCGCCACCGCAGCGGCCCCGGCGCCCTCGAGCATCTGGGCAAACGTCGCGGCGTTGCGGTCCTCGGCATAAAAGCCCTTACGGATCTTGACGGTCACGGGCACATGCGCCGCGCCCACCGCCGCCTCGACGATCTTCTCGGCCAGGTCGGGCGTACGCATGAGCGCCGAACCCTCGCCCTTGGTAACGACCTTGCGGGCCGGGCAGGCCATGTTGATATCGATCAGCGACAGACGATCGCCCACGCGCTCCTCGACGGCAGCGACGGCGCTCGCAAACTGATCGGGCTTGGAGCCAAAGAGCTGCACGCAAATCTGCTGCTCCTCGTCGGCCGGCAGTACCAGGCGCCAGGTCTTATTGCTGGCATAGGCAAGGCCGGCCACGCTGACCATCTCGCTGTAGGCAAGGTTGACACCGCGACGGCGGCACATGATGCGATAGGCGGGGTCGGTAACACCTGCCATGGGAGCCATGAGGAACGGCTGCTCGGCATAGGCGCCCAGCAGCCGCTTGCTGTATTCGGAAAGCGCCATGGACCTACTCGTCCACCTTGAGGATCGCCATAAAGGCCTCCTGCGGGACCTCGACCGAGCCGATGGCCTTCATGCGCTTCTTGCCCTCTTTCTGCTTCTCGAGCAGCTTGCGCTTACGCGAGATATCACCGCCGTAGCACTTGGCCAAAACGTCCTTGCGGCGCGCCTTGACGGTGGAGCGGGCGATAATCTTGTTGCCGATGGCACCCTGGATAGGCACCTCGAACAGCTGGCGCGGGATAATTTCCTTGAGCTTGTCGCACAGGCCGCGGGCCAAACCATAGGCCTTGTCCTTGTGGACGATAAACGACAGTGCGTCCACCTCATCGCCCGAAAGCAGAATGTCGAGCTTAACGAGCTCGGAGGGACGATACTCGTTGAACTCGTAGTCGAGCGAAGCATAGCCCTTGGTGCGGCTTTTGAGCTGATCGAAGAAGTCCAAGATGAGCTCGGCAAGCGGCATGTCAAAGCGCATCTCGACCGACTTGCTCGTCAGGTGGATCATATCGGTCGTGACGCCGCGGTGCTCGATGGCAAGCTGCATGACGGCACCCGTATACTCGGGCGGGCAGATAATCTTTGCCTTGAGGTAGGGCTCCTCGATACGCTCGATACGCGTGGCCTCGGGCAGGTCCTGCGGGCTGCGGACATCAATCATCTCGCCATCGGTCTTGTAGACGTGATAGTCAACTGAGGGGCTCGTGGCGATAAGGTCCAGATTGAACTCGCGCTCCAGGCGCTCCTTGACGACCTCCATGTGCAGCAGGCCCAAGAAGCCCACGCGGAAACCAAAGCCCAGCGCCACCGACGTCTCGGGCTCCCACACCAACGACGGGTCGTTGACGTGCAGCTTATCGAGGGCATCGCGCAGGTTCTCGTAATCCTTGTTGTCGATGGGAAACAGGCCCGTGTAGACCATGGGCTTGGCCTCGCGGTAGCCCGGCAGCGGCTCGGGGCAGGGGTTCGAAGCCCACGTAAGGGTATCGCCCACGCGCACAGCCTCGGGGTCCTTCAGACCCGTGACCACATAGCCCACCTCGCCGACGGTCAGTGCATCCACCGGGGTCTCGGCGGGACGCTTGACGCCCACGCCGTCGACCAAGAAGTCGCCCTCGGCCTGCATCATACGCAGAGTGTCGCCCTTTTTGATGGAACCGTCAAAGACGCGCACCGTGGCCACGACGCCGCGGTACTCATCAAAGTACGAATCCAGAATAAGTGCCTTGAGCGGGGCATTTGCATCGCCCTTGGGAGGCGAGATCAAAAAGACGATGGACTCCAGCAGATCATGGATGCCCTCGCCGGTCTTGCCCGACACACACACGGCATCGTCGGCGGGAATGGCAAGGTCGTCCTCGATCTCGGTCTTGACCTCGTCGGGATGTGCCGAGGGCAGGTCGATTTTGTTGATGGCGGGCACGATGTCCAAGTTGGCGTTCATGGCGAGCGTCGCGTTGGAGACGGTCTGCGCCTCGACGCCCTGCGTGGCGTCGACGACCAGTACCGCGCCCTCGCAGGCGGCCAGCGAACGCGAGACCTCGTAGGTAAAATCCACGTGGCCCGGCGTATCGATCAGGTTGAACTGATACGTCTCGCCGTCGTCGGCGTCATAAGAGACGCGGACGGCATTGGACTTGATCGTGATGCCGCGCTCGCGCTCGATGTCCATCGTGTCGAGCAGCTGCGACTCCATGTCGCGCTCGTCAACGGTATGGGTGAGCTCGAGGATGCGGTCACTGATCGTGGACTTGCCATGATCGATGTGCGCAACGATCGAGAAGTTGCGGATGTGGGAAATGTCAATTGAAGTATTCATGCGGACTATCTTACCCGAGCGGTACAAAAAATGGAGCCTGTTCCATAAAACAGGCTCCATTTATGCGCGTAATCTGTGTGGTGTGAAATTTACAACTTAGGCGTTGATGCTGTTCACGAGCTTGGCAAGACCGGACTTGCGGTTGGAAGCCTGGTTCTTGTGAATGACATGCTTGGCGGCAGCCATGTCGAGACGCTTGGTGACGGTCTTGAGGGCAGCCTGGGCCTTCTCGGCGTCGCCCTCGGCGACGGCGGACTGGACGTGCTTGGTCAGCGTCTTGAGCTCGGACTTGACAGCCTTGTTACGCATGCGAGCTGCCTCATTGGTGCGGATACGCTTCTTCTGAGACTTGATGTTTGCCACTTCTGGAGTTCCTTTCGAGTTCCTTGCAAAAAATGTATGACACCTCTGAGACACGGTGAGGTCATGCAAGCGCCTACTATAGCACGCTCCCCCTCAAAGGGATAGAACGAATTTGTCAAATAGGCAGGTATCATCACGATTTTCTCAAGATGTTCGTAATCCAGAGCAAAAGTGCGGTCTCCGAATCGGCCGAGCCCTTGAGCGCGAGCTCCACATCAACGGCACCTTCGAGGGCCGCGACGAGTTCAGCCATCGAAAACCGGCGCGCCCAAGTCAGGTGGTTCTTGACCTGCCAGGACTGGAGCTTGAGCGTTGCGGCAAGCTCACGCCCCTGTCCGCGTGCATCGAGTGCCTTGGCGACGATCAGCTCGCGGATGCGCCCGCACAGCAGCGTGTAGGTCCACACGTAGCTCTTGGAGGGCAGCAGTTTAAAGAACTCGAGCGAACGGCGCATGTCGCGGGCCGAGACGGCGTTGAGGAAGTCCCAGGGCTGAACCTCGGCTGTACGTACGATCCAGCGCTCCACGTCGGCAAGCTCAATCTGGGGTGCCTCGACCATCTGAGCGAGCTTTGCCAGGTCGTTATCGAGCATGCGGGTGTTTTCGCCCGAGCGCGAGACGAGCTCCTCGGCCGCGGCCGTCGAGATGGACTTGCCATGCTGCGTCGCCATCTGCTGCACACGGCGCGGCAACTCCCAGCGCTTGGTGCCCGCGCAATCGATTACGGCCTTCTTATCGATCTTGGCGATCGCCTTATACAGACGCGTGTTCTTGGCAAGCGAGTCGGCGATGATAAGGCAGACCGTCGTGGGGTTGGGACTCGCCAGATACTCAACGAGCGGTTCCGAGACCGCCTTGGCGAGCTTAGAGCAACCGTCGAGGATCACCAGGCGAAACTCGCTGCCCATGGGAAAGGTATTAAGCGAGCCGATAATCGACTCGATATCGGGGTCCTTGGTCATGTCGCGCTCGTCGAGGTTGAACTCGACCATACCCGACTTTTCCAGACGAGCCTTCATACGCGAGACGGCGTGATCGCGCTTGACTCCGTCGGTACCGACGATCAGATACGCCGGCAGCAGGCCGGTTTCAGACATCGCGCCCCCCTCTCGCAGGCCCTAGCAATTCTCCCGTGTCATTCTAGCCCAGGGACCTACGGCGCGCCAACGACATCGCTACGGTCGCTGGCATCGCATCGCAAAGCCCTTCACGGTCGGCGTGACGGTGATGTCACCGTGCTCGATCGTGCACGCGAACGCGCCGCCAGCATCTTTCACGGCATCGCGGCAGGCATCCGACGGATGACCGTAGCGGTTACCCTCGCCGGCGCTCGCGATCGAGAGCTCCGGCCTCAAGATGTCCAGCAGCTCTCCGTCGACCGAGACCTTGGAGCCGTGATGTCCGAGCTTGAGGACATCGATGTCCCCCACTTCCTGCGCAAACTCACGTTCTTGATCGAGTTCGGCATCACCCGTCAGCAGCATGCGCAAGCGCTTGCCCTCTTGTGCGTAGGTGAGCAGCAGGACGAGCGAGTCCTCGTTACCCTCACCATCTACCGATTCGAACGGCCACATCACGCGGCCGCGAAACGCACCGATGTCAACGACATCGCCACAGGTCACCTGCCGATACGAAACACCTGGTCGCCCCACAACCTCGGCAGGGGCATCCTCCAGCGCATCCGCCGCCACAGCGATCGTTCCGACCGGGAACTGCTCCAGTACTGCGGGCAAGCCACCCCAATGGTCCTCATCCCAATGCGTCACAAACACGGCATCGATATGGTGAACGTTATTGCGCACCAGCGCGCTTACCACACGCTCGTCAAGCCCGCAGTCGACGAGCGCCACGGTATCGCCCTGACGGATAAGAATGGCATCGGCCTGACCCACATCGAGAATCGTTACCGAGGGCGGAGCGAATCGATCCCAGTAGACGTACGGGACAACCGCCGCGAGAGCCAAGCACAGCAGTCCCGCCGCCATGGGACGCGCACGCGGTCGCGGCCACAATGCCAAGAGGACCGCCAAAGATAACGGCACGAGGTATATCCAGATGGAATCGGGCGGTACGCTCACGGATGCACCCGGAATGGCGGCAAAAAGCTGCTCGAAAAACAGCGCGCAACGGGCGGCAAGCATGGGCACTATCAGCACCCAGGGCCGCAACAGGGGAACAATCGAGCAGGGTACCAGCATAACCGAAACGGCAAGCAGCACGCTCACCACCGGGCCGATAACCGCATTCGCAAGCGGGGCGATAAGCGAAAATGTCCCGAACGCAGGGATAGTAATGGGAAGCGTCGCCAGCTGCGAGCACAACGTGACGGAGAGTATGCTGGCAACGCCCGGTGGCACACCAAGCTCGCCCAAAGCGTAAGTCGCATACGGACAAAAGCACAGGATGGCAAAGACGCTGGCACACGAGAGTTGGAATCCCATCTCGAACAGCACCGTTGGGCGGAGCAGCACAAAAATCGACATGGTCACAAAGAGCGCAGAAAGGCCGTGCCGACGACGTCCCGCGCCGTTAGCGACAAGCGTCGCCGCCACCATGCAGCACGCACGCACAGCGGAGGGCGAAGCACCCGTAAAGGCAGCATAGGTCACAAGCGTTACCGCCAAAAGCGCCCGCTGCAGCCCACGCGAGCAGCGCGTCTTTTGCAGGGCTCCCTCGATCACAAACCCTACGACTGCAAGATGACTGCCCGAGACGGCAATGAGATGCGCCGTTCCCGTCACCGAAAACCATTCGCCCGCCGGCTGGGCGCGCAGCTCGGAAGAGCGGCCGCAGACAATGCCGGCTATAAGGGCGCGCGCCGGGTCGGTCGAGGGGGCTATGGTCGCAAGCAACGCGTTTCTCAGGCGAGACAATGGCCCGGCATGGCCATCTTCGACCGATACGATCCTTACGGCCTTGACCTTACGCAGCTCACCGCGAAGCACCCGTGAGCGTCCATATGAATCATTTTCAAAGCGCGAAACGCGACCAATGAGGCGCACCTGCGACCCAATATTGAGCTCGCGGTCGCATGACAGGCGAACGAACCCCACGCGCATGCCCTCCGCACGCGCATCACAGGTATAGGAATACGTCTCATCGTTTATGGACGGGTCGCCCTGCACCACAAACTCAAGGCTACTTGCCGCCCGGCCGTCGAGTGACTTCGAGGCGCTCAGCGCACCCGCCGCCCACCACGTCGATACGACAGCGCCCGCCAGCAAACCGACGGCCGCGGCGTAGAGCCACCGACTCCACGGGACAAGACGCGCACAACATCGAGCGGCCGCGACGCACGGCACCAAGGCAACGGGAATAGCCCACAGCAGTCCCACGGCCGGGACGTCATTCCCCAACAGCACATCAGCCGCCACGTTGAGCACCAAAGCGCAACTCGTGCATAACCCCGCACACAACGCCATCGTCCAAGGCATAAGGGGCCGCGGCGGCATCACGTGTTCACGTTCGCCAGCACTCATACGCAGATGCAATCTTTGATTTTCGCGAATTTCTTCTCGCCAATGCCCGATACGCGCATCAGATCATCGACCGAGGTAAACGCACCGTTTTGCGTCCGCTCGTCAATTATCGACTGCGCCATAGATGGCCCGATCCCCGAGAGCGTCTGCAGCTCCGAGGCACTTGCCGTATTGATGTTGACGAGACCCGTCGCGTCGCCCACGCCCGAGGACGCAGCGGCGCCGCCATCGGCACCGTCACCAGCGGCAACCGTTTGCTCCCCCACCTTAGGCACGTAAATCTTTTGCCCGTCGGCGACCTTGGATGCCCGATTGAGTCCCGTCACATCCGCATCAGGCGTCAATCCTCCAGCGGCATCAATCGCCTGTGCCACCCGCGCGCCGTCCTTGAGCCGGTATACGCCAGGCGATGCGACAGCACCGTCAACATCAACGTACATCTCCGTTTCGGCAGAGGCCTCAGATAAGTTGTCCTCGGAATCCCGATCGTTCGAACCATCGTCAGACCCCGGCTCCACCGAAGCGCTCACACCGTCTGCACGCTCAAACGTGACGCCATCGGACTTGCCGCCAAAGCTCGCCATCGCCAAGCCGCTCGCCATCGCAATAACGACGAGCATCGCCACGACCACCGCCTTATGCCCGAGCAACTTGCCCGCCCAGCGGTCCATTCGTTTAACCCGTTCATGTTGTTCGCGCTGCGCCATAGCAAAAACCTCCCAACACCATCGTGTCAGGAAATGGCGACCCCAACTCCCCCGCGCCCAAACCAGGTTTTGCGGTCAAACCAAATGCCGACCAAAACCTTGCGCAAATCTGTCCATTTATTCAGGCACACGTCAGCGAATGAACAGTTTGATGCCAAATGCCCAGATAGCAAAAAACCGACGATACAAACGCATCGTCGGTTTATGCAGGCAATTACTCGTGATCTTGGTAAATCTCACGCGGAGCAAGCTCCGAATGTTTGCGTTTTAAGGTCTTGGGGGCCTTATACGTATTGCTCTCGAAGTCGATGTACTCGGTCTGCTTAAGCAGACGCTCGACCATCTCCTCGTGATCGAACAGCTCCCAGGCCTCGTGCACGGCGTCGAGCTTGGCATGCGTCTCGGGACGGCGCGGCATAAACAGCGTGCAGCAGTCGGGCGCAGCCTCGGTCGAGATATCGAACGTACCGATCTCCTGGGCGCGCGCAATGATCTCCTGTTTATCCGAACCGATGAGCGGGCGGAACACGGGAATCTTCACGGCCTCGTTGACGGCCATGATGTTCTCGAGCGTCTGGGAGGCAACCTGGCCGAGCGATTCACCGGTCACGATGGCCTTGGCGCCTTCGATGTTCGCAATACGCTCGGCAACCGAATACATGATGCGGCGATACATGATCACGCGCAGGTTGCTGGGACAGGTGACCGAAATCTCACGCTGGCAATCGCCAAACGGCACCACGTACAGGCGGCCGATCTGGACGCCCGGCTCAAGGGCGCGGATGATGTCCTGCACCAGATACTCACTCGTATCGGGCGTCTGCGGACGACCGGAGAAATGCACCGGCACGCATACCGCACCGCGACGTGCGAGCATCCAGGTCGCCACCGGCGAGTCGATGCCCGAGGACAGCAGCGTCACGACCTTACCGGCAGAACCTACCGGCAGACCGCCCACGCCGCGCTCGGAGCGCGCGTACACGTAGACGCTGCCCTGGACCACCAGCACGTGCACCATCGCATCGGGGTCGTGCATCTGGACCTTTTTATCGGGAAACGCCTCGCACAGCACCTCGCCCACCTGTCGATTGATATCGATGGAAGTGAGCTCGTAGTCGGTGTTGGAGCGCTTGGCATGCACCTTAAACGAATCAAAGGGACCGAACTCGCGCAGCGCCTTGACGGCGGCGGCGCAGTACTCCTGCGGGTCGCGGTTGGTGTGGTATGCCAGGGACACACGGGCGACGCCGGGAACGGTGCGAATGACACGCGCCGCCTCGTCAGCCTGATGCTCGTTAAAGGTCACGAGGATATAACCGGAAATTCGAGACACGGCATTCACGGAAAAGGCGGCCAAAGCCGCCTTGATGTTATCCATGAGGATATGCTCAAAATGTGCGCGGTTCTTGCCCTTCAGTCCAACCTCGTGATAGTGGACCAGGCAGACGCGAGCTGCCATTTAGGCTTCAGCAACCTTGTGGCCGAGCGCCTTCTCATAACGGGCCTCGTCGTAGGAGATATCGCCGTCGACGATCTCGTCCATAGCCATCGAGATGGTATCGGCACCAGAAAGACCGATGGTGATGTCATCGACATCCTGAACGGCAAGCACGCGGTTGTGCTGGCCACGCAGCATGCTATTGATGTCGCAGGCACGCTTGGAAGCAAGCGAAGCGAGCAGGAAGCGGTTGTGATCGGTCTTCTCCAGAAGATCGTCAATGCAAGGCTTTACAACGGACACGGACCTCAGATCCTTTCATGCATATCGAGAACGCGAACGAGCTCGTCGGTCGCGCGGTCGAGATCGTCATTCACCACGACGTCGTCGTAGCGGTCGGCAAGGGCAAGCTCATCAGCGGCGTTTGCCATACGCAGCTCGATCGTCTCGGGCGTCTCGGTTCCACGACCGACCAAACGCTCGCGAAGCACCTCGAGCGAGGGCGGCTTGATAAAGATCAGCACGGCCTCGGGGAAACGCTCCTTAACCTGCAGGGCACCCTGGACATCGATCTCCAAGATCAAAGACGAGCCGGAGGCGAGCTTGGACTGGACCTCGCTCACCAGCGTGCCGTAGCAGTTGCCGTGGACCTCGGCCCACTCAACGAACTCACCGTTTGCCACGCGGCGGTCGAACTCCTCGCGCGTCAGGAAAAAGTAGTTGACGCCGTCGACCTCACCTTTGCGTGGTGCTCGCGTGGTAGCCGAAACCGTCAGGCCCAGGTTGGAGCGACGCTCGCGCACACGAGTGACGAGCGTGCCCTTGCCTGCGCCTGACGGTCCAGAAATCACAAAGAGCTTTGAATCCTGAGCGCTCACTTATTTGGTCAGCTGCTCGAGGAGCTGCTCGCGCTGACGGACGCCGAGGCCCTGGACGCGACGGGTAGCGGAGATGCCGAGCTCCTCCATGATCTTAGCGGCCTTGGCCTTGCCATAGCCGGGGAGGGACTCGATGAGGGTGGAAACCTTCATGCGGGAAGCGATGGGGTCATCGGAGTTGAGCACGGACTCGAGGGACTTCTCGCCCTTCTTGATCTGCTCGCGAAGCTCAGCGCGGGCGTGACGTGCGGCAGCAGCCTTCTCAAGAGCCTGCTTGCGCTGCTCGTCGGTAAGCTGAGGGAGTGCCATTCGTACCTCCAAATAGTTGGGTTATATCTGATTCAATATTTGGCATTTTAGCACGTAAAACGTACAAAATGCCCAATCGCGGCTCCATAGGTTAGACGATACCCGCAAAAAGTGCAATATATTGCGCTAAAAGTTGAGCCCCTGACCTGCGATTCCACACAAAGGATGGGAAAGTTTTCGCAGGCACAGGGGCTAAATTGTGCTAATGAGACCCAAAAGTGGTGACTTAAGGGAATCTTTTACGCGACGTTTTCGACCAGCTCGGCGACGATGGCATCAAAGGCGGCGACAGGATCGTCGGCGCCGGTGATGGGACGGCCCACTACGATATGGCTCGCGCCGCGCTCGATAGCCTGGGAAGGCGTGGCCACGCGGGACTGATCTCCCAGCGCCGCACCAACCGGACGAACACCCGGGGTCACGATGAGCGCATCGGGGCCCAGCAGCTCACGCATATCGTGGGCCTCCATCGGCGAGCACACGATGCCGTCGATACCGTTGGCCTGGGCGAGCTTTGCCAGACGCGCGGCCTCCTCGGCCACCGGCGACTCAATGCCGATCTCGCTGAGCGAATCCTGGTTCATGCTCGTGAGCACGGTGATGGCGACGAGCTTGGCGCGGTCCTCGCGCGCCTCCTCGGCGCCCTCGCGGCAGGCGGCGAGCATAGCGCCCGAGCCCAGACCGTGGACCGAAAGCAGGTCGGCGCCGGCAAGCGAGGCCGAGCGGGCGGCACCGCGCACCTGATGCGGAATATCGTGGAACTTAAGGTCGAGGAAGACCTTAAAGCCCAGGTCCTTGAACGTCTTGACGATCTCAGGGCCCTCGGCGTAATAGAGCGTCATGCCGACCTTAAGCCAGGCAGCGTGACCCGAAAGCTCGCGGGCGAGCTCGAGCGCACGCTCACGGTCGCAGTCGAGAGCGACGATAACGCGGTCGCGGGCATCGGTCTCTAGCATTCGAACGCACCTACCAGCTCGTTGATGTCCTTCACGCCCTGGGACTCGGCCCAGGCCTCGAGCTCATGCGCGATCTTGAGCGAAGCGCACGGGTCGACGAAGTTGGCCATGCCGACCGACACGCAGGTGGCGCCAGCCAGGATAAACTCGGCCGCGTCCTCACCGGTCATGACGCCGCCAACACCGTTGATGGGGATATCGACGGCCTGGGCAACCTCCCAGACCATACGCACGGCGATGTGGTGGCACAGCGGGCCCGAAAGGCCGCCCTTGGGCTTGGCCACGCGCGACTTGCGGGTGTGGACGTCAATAGCCATACCCTGGATGGAGTTGATGACCGAAAGACCGTCGGCACCAGCAGCCTCGAGGGCCTTGGCGATCTCGGCGACGTTGACCGGAGCCATCTTCACGAACAGCGGCTTGTCAGTCACCTTGCGGCAGGCGGCCATGACGGCAGAGGCGCCCTCGGGCGTGGAGCCCATGGCGGCACCGCCGGCGGCGATGTTGGGGCAGCTCACGTTGATCTCGTAGCCGGCAGCCCAGGGGCACAGCTCGACATACATCTCGAGCGCGCGAACAAACTCCTCGACGGAGTGGCCGGCAACCTGGCAGATGACCTGGCAGCCGTCCTTGGAAAGCTGCTCGAGCCACGGACCGGACTCACGGGCGAAGGCGGCGACGCCGGGGTTCTGAAGACCCACGGAGTTGATCATGCCGCCGGGAATCTCGGCCATGCGGGGCGCAGGGTTGCCGGGCCAGGGCTCGGCAGCGCAACCCTTGGTGGTGATGGCGCCCAGCTGGGACACATCAAAGAAGTTCTGGAACTGCCAACCGTAGCCAAAGGTACCGGCTGCGGTGTTGATGGGGTTCTGCATCTTGACGCCGCCGAAATCGACGGCCATGTTCACGGTACCCACTAGAAGACCACCACCTTGGAAGCATCAAACACGGGGCCGCACATGCAGGCGCCCTTCATACCGTCGACCGTCTCGACGTTGCAGGTGTTGCAGGCGCCAAAGCCGCAGCTCATCATGCGCTCGAGCGACACCTCGCAATACGCGCCGGCCTCGGCGGCAGCGACGGCGACCTTCTTCATCATGACGGCGGGACCGCAGCTGGCGACGTAGTCGTAACCGCCCTCGTCAAGCAGCTCGGCGGCAGGATCGGTGCAGAAACCGTGCGTGCCCAGCGTGCCGTCGTCGGTGCACACGTTGACCGTGGCGCCCAGCGCGCGGAACTCATCGACGCCCACGGCCTTGGACGCGGTACCAAAGCCCAAGCACACGTCGACGTCCACGCCCTGCTCGGCAAGCATACCGGCCAGGCAGAGCACGGGCGGAACGCCGATGCCGCCGGCAACGAGCAGCGCCTTCCTGGTGCCCTCGGGAACGAGCCAGCCGCGACCGCCAGGGCCCAGCAGGTTGGAGGTGGAGCCAGGGGCCATCTGCGACAGACGACGGGTATCGTCGCCCACGACGGCGTACCACAGCTCGACGGTGCCGGCCTCGGCGTCGGCGCGATAGAAGCTCAGGGGCACGCGAAGCAGCGAGGACGCATCGCCGGGCACGGCGATATTCACGAACTGACCGGGCTTGAGCGCACTTGCAAGCTTGGGGGCCGAGATAACGAGCGAGAAGATGCCGTCGGCGATCTCCTGGTTCGAGACGACCTCGAAGTCGTGCATGCGTGCAGTGGAAGGTGTGGGCATAGACGCTCCAATCCCCCATGCGATTGCATGGACCAAACGAACAGAAAGCGCGGCACCGCAAGGGCGCCGCGCACAAAAGCGATAAGGCTATGCTAGCAGATGCAGCCGTCGGCAAGCGTCTGCTTGCCGCCGACAAACACATCGGTGGCACGGCCGGTGAGCGTGCGGCCGGCAAAACCGGAGTTCTCGGCGCGCGACTCGTAGCCGTCCTCGCCGACCGTCCAGGTGACGGTGGGATCGAACACGGTCAGGTCAGCGACGGAGCCCGCCTTGACCTGGACCTGGTCAAGGCCCAGAATCTCACGCGGCTTGATGGCCATGAGCTCGACCATGCGGCCCATGCTCATCTTGCCGGTATTGACCAGCTCGGTGAGCACGAGTGCCAGCGAGGTCTCGAGGCCGATCATGCCAAAGGGCGCAAGCTCGAACTCGCGGGCCTTCTCCCACGGGGTGTGGGGAGCGTGGTCGGTGACGATAGCGTCGACGGTGCCGTCGATGACGCCCTGGCGGATAGCCTCGGCGTCCTCGTCGGTACGCAGCGGCGGGTTGACCTTGAGCGAGGTGTTGTAAGTCTCGTCCAGGTCGTTCTCGGTCAGGAACATGTGGTGCGGGGTGGCCTCGCAGGTGACCTGAACGCCAGCGGCCTTGCCGGCACGCACGAGCTCCAGACCGTGGGCCGTGGAGATGTGCTGGATGTGCAGCTTGGCACCGGTCAGCTTGGCGATCTCGATGTCGCGGGCGATCTGAAGCTCCTCGCCTGCCGCCGGCCAGCCCTCGAGGGCCAGACGAGTCGAGACCTTGCCCTCGTTGATCTGGCCATGACCGACCAGGTCCTCGTCCTGGCAATGGCTCATGAAGACCTTGCCGAACATCTTGCCGTAGTCCATGCAGCGACGGAGCATGCCCGCGCCCTGCACGCCGCGACCGTCATCGGTAAAGGCGACGGCACCGCGGGCGACCATATCGCCCATCTCGGACATGGCCTCGCCCTTAAGACCGCGGGTCATGGCGCCCGAAGGATAGACGCGGCAGTGGCCGACCTCGGCAGCGCGGGACTTGACGAACTCCACGACGGTGCCGTTGTCGGTGACGGGGTCGGTGTTGGGCATGGCGCACACACCGGTAAAGCCGCCCTTGGCAGCAGCGCGGGTACCGCTCTCGATGTCCTCTTTGACCTCATAGCCGGGCTCACGCAGATGGACGTGCATGTCCACCAGGCCGGGGACGAGGTACTTGCCGGAAAGGTCACGGACCTCGGCACCCTCGGCGGCGAGGTTCTCGCCGACCTCGGCGATCTTGTCGCCGTCGATCAGGACGTCAACGACACCGTCAAGCTCGACGGACGGGTCGACGACGTGGGCATTCTTAAGAAGCAAGGCCATTATCGGCACCTCCAAGCAGCAGATACAGGATAGCCATACGCACGCAGATACCGGCGTAGACCTGCTCCAGGATGACGGAGCGTTGCGGGTGGTCGGCCATATAGGAGTCGAACTCGACGCCGCGGTTGATGGGGCCCGGGTGGCAGATGATCGCGTCGGGCTTCATGAGCTTCTCGCGGTCCTTGGTCAGGCCGAAGAGCTTGTGGTACTCGCGAATGGTCGGGAACGGGGCACCCTCGAGGCGCTCCTGCTGCACGCGCAGCATATAGACAACGTCCAGCTCGGGCAGGACGGAATCGAGGTCGCTCGTCACATGATCGCAGCCCAGGACATCGGGTGCCGGCGGCAGCAGCGTGCCGGGAGCGACGGCGTAGGTCTCGCAGCCCATGATCTTCAACGCGGGGATCAGCGAGCCGCAGACGCGGGAGTGGGCGATATCGCCGACGACAGCGACCTTCAGTCCGTGGAAGTCACCCTTGTGCTCCCAGATGGTGTACAGGTCGAGCAGGGCCTGCGTGGGGTGGTTGTGCTTACCGTCGCCAGCGCAGATGACGCTCGCGGGCGAGTTCTGCGTGACGATGTAGGGGGCGCCGGCGTGCTTGTCGCGCACGACGATGCAGTCGATCTTGTAGGCGTTGAGGGTCTCGACAGTGTCGACGAGGCTCTCGCCCTTGACTGTGGAGGTCGAGGAGCCGCCGAAGTTGAGGCTGTCGGCCGAAAGACGCTTCTCGGCGAGCTCGAAGGAGCTGCGGGTACGCGTCGAGGGCTCGTTGAACATGTTGACGATGGTCTTACCCTTGAGCGTGGGGACCTTCTTGATGGCACGCTCGTTAACCTCGGAGAACGCCTTGGCGGTCTCGAGGATGAGCTTGATGTCCTCTTCGGAGTACTCGGTAATGTCGATCAGGTGCTTATGGTTGAACGCCACGGTACTACTCACCTCCCAGCGGCGCGGAGCCCACGTGGGAACCCGGCGCGACGTCGTTGATCTCGACAGCGGTGCGGCCGTCGACTTCCTTCATATATAGGTGCACGTTCTCCTCGTGCGACGAGGGAACGTTCTTGCCGACAAAATCCGGCGAGATGGGGAGCTCGCGGTGACCGCGGTCAACGAGAACTGCCAGCTCGATGCGGCTCGGACGGCCCAGGTCCATGACGGCGTCCAGGGCGGCGCGGATGGTACGACCCGTGTACAGGATGTCGTCCACCAGCACGACGCGCTTACCGTCGACGCTGAAGGGAATGTTGGTAGCGTGGATCGCGGGAGCGAAATTGGTCGCATAGTCATCGCGATAGAAGCTGATATCCAGGCTGCCGAGCGGGACCTCGACACCCTCGATCTCCTTGATCGCCTCGGCGAGCTTCTTTGCCAGAAGGTCGCCGCGCGTGACGATGCCGACCAGAGCGAGGTCTTCACAGCCCTCGTTGCGCTCGAGAATCTCGTGCGCGATGCGGGTCATCGCTCGGTTGACGGCGGTCTCGTCCATGATGACCGCCTTGGGGGAAGTCGTGCCCATCGATCTCCTTCCTCACATGTCTTGACTGCTGACACAGTCAAAAAAATAGATGCCCGACCGCTCAAAGCGGACCAGACACCCACAGGAAGGGCTGCTCGATTGGCAGCTATGTAATTCCATGTGGGTATCTCGTACCCCTTTAATGGTCAAGGGATAGTGTAGCCAACCTCGAGCCCAATTGCGAGCATAAATAGCGGGCAATCCGTAAACGGGCCTAATCACTCCATAAACCTATATATATTTGTGGGACGAGCTTGAAAACCTCGTTGCGAGCTGGCATAATCCCATCTGCTACACGCAAATCGGATCTACGTCCAGGGCCGTAGCGTGGGCACTATCGCCAAAAGAGGAATATCTCTGTGTAGATTACGCACAGGGAGCTGCTTCTGTGCTATAGTTCAGGCTTGTTTGTTAACGCGACATGTTCGTTTGTCGCCCAAGGAGGGTCAGTTATGTCCAAAGTTTGCGAAGTTTGCGGTAAGCACCCCGTTGCCGGTCGCTCCATCAGCCACTCTCACCGCGTCACCAACCGTAAGTTCCGCCCCAACATTCAGCGCGTCTACGTCGTCGTCGATGGTCACCGTCGCAAGATGAACGTTTGCTCCACCTGCCTCAAGTCCGGCAAGGTTGCGCGCTCCTAAATAAGGTCTTACCAACAAGTACCTCGGACTCTCCGGGTCAAAGACCTCGCGTTCACATAGAACTTACCAAAGGCGTCCTCCCCAAAGGAGGGCGCCTTTTTGCATTCATTGGGGACAGACTTACATGAGTGTTTTCACGCATTGGGGACAGACATGACGTGTGAGGAAGCGGTCCTCACCCCTGCCTCACGCAGCCTCCTTCCAGCCTGCAGTGGCCTTGGTCACGCTTGTAGCGCCGATACCGGTGATACGGGCAATCTGCTTGACCGTGAGATGCGCCCGCCTGAGCCTCAGCAAACAGGCATCGCGTTCGGAGCGCGGCAGGGCCTTGAGCAGTGCAGGATCTATGCTCGGCAGGACTTCACGCGCAACGGAAAGGGCCTCCTCATCTGGAATCCGTCGGCGTGGAAGAACTTCCACCGACAAGATGCGCCCGGCAACTTCCTCGAGATGCTCGCAATAGCAACGGGAGCCTCCGACAATATCGAGCATAGGGGTCGCGTCGCAGATGTCAAAGGGATCGTAGCCCAGCTGATATGCCTTGAAGCTTGACCAGCGGTACGCTTCGAGTGAGTCGAGCGCACCTTTCACGGGATTGAGATGAATATAGTCGAGCAGTTGCACCGCCTGCGTGTCCGACTCAACCGCGACCCGCGAATAGCGATTGTCAAACAGATGTCCCGTTCTTCCCGTTTTCCTATTGAAATACTTCGCATATGCCGTCAATGCGCACTGCATCGCCTTTGAAAGATTGTCAAATGGATCATCAACCATCAAATGGAAGTGATTGTCCATAAGGCACCAAGCCAACACCGCTACTTCATGGCACGCGAACCTGTCCGAGATATCCGATAGGAAACGATAGCGATCGGAGTCATCTTCAAAAATAATCTGTTTGGAATTGCCGCGGTCATAGACATGGTAATAGCCGGTGAGCGAAACGGCGCGGGCGCATCGGGGCATAGCCTCTCCTTTCAAACTGTACAGGCTGTACAGGCAACGCCTAAAAGGAGAGAAAGAACGCAAAATGCTGAGCCTGCAACCAATTTATATCCAATGAATGGCAATAACAGACCCAGAACGAAAAAATGCCAGATCGATGTCTGTCCCAAATGAGTGAAAGCACTCATGTAAGTCTGTCCCCAATGAACGGCACCTTCCCCTTCGTCGGGCGGCGTATATTTGTTGAAACGTTTCAGTTAGTTGAAGCGTTTTAGTGTGCCTTTTACGGGAATCTTACCGTTCACCGAAATATTTCTTGCTATCATGCAAGGCGTAGGGTAAATCTCCGATCGCAAGGAGACACAAATGGTGAAAAAGTCACCGGAAAACACTACTCCCGCAATTGTGGACAACGTAGAGGCGCTTGAGGCTAAGCTCGCTCAGATGCGAGAGGCCCAGGCGCTTTTTGCTACGTACACGCAGGAGCAGGTCGACAAGATCTTCTATGAGGCCGCCATGGCCGCCAACAAGGCTCGTATCCCGTTGGCGAAGATGGCCATCGAGGAGACCGGCCGCGGCGTTCTTGAGGACAAGGTCATCAAGAACCACTACGCCGCAGAGTACATCTACAACGCTTACAAGAACACCAAGACCTGTGGTGTCCTGGAGCGCGACGAGGCTTACGGCATCACCAAGATCGCCGAGCCCATCGGTATCGTGGGCGCCGTCATCCCGACGACCAACCCCACCTCCACCGCGATCTTCAAGACGCTGATCAGCCTGAAGACCCGCAACGGCATCATCATCTCTCCGCACCCGGCTGCCGCCAAGTGCACCATCGCCGCCGCCAAGCTCGTGCTTGACGCCGCTGTCAAGGCCGGCGCCCCCGAGGGCATCATCGGCTGGGTCGATGTCCCCTCCATCGAGCTGACCAACATGGTCATGCGCGACGTCGACATCATCCTCGCCACCGGTGGCCCGGGCATGGTCAAGGCCGCTTACTCCTCGGGCAAGCCCGCCCTGGGCGTTGGCGCCGGTAACACCCCGGTCATCATCGACGACACCGCCGACGTGCTGCTCGCCGTCAACTCCATCATCCACTCCAAGACCTTCGACAACGGCATGATCTGCGCTTCCGAGCAGTCCGTGACCGTCATCGACACCATCTATGACCAGGTTAAGGCCGAGTTCCAGAAGCGCGGCTGCTACTTCGTCAAGCAGGGTGCCGAGATGGAGGCCCTGCGCGCCGCAATGTTCAAGAACGGCGCTCTCGACCACCGCATCCCCGGCATGGCCGCCGCCAAGATCGCCGAGCTCGCCGGCATCGAGGTTCCTGCCAAGACCAAGATCCTGATCGCCGAGGTCACCTCCACCGACCCCGCCAAGGAGGAGTTCTCCCACGAGAAGCTCTCCCCGGTCCTGGCCATGTACCACGCCAAGGACTTCCAGGAGGCCGTCGACAAGGCCGAGCACCTGGTGCTCGCCGGTGGCCCGGGCCACACCGCCTCTCTGTACGTGCACCCCGCCCAGGCCGAGAAGATCAGCCTGTTCGAGCACGTCATGAAGGCCTGCCGTATCGTCATCAACACCCCGTCCTCGCACGGCGGCATCGGTGACCTGTACAACTTTGGCATGAAGCCGTCTCTGACCCTGGGCTGCGGCTCCTGGGGCGGCAACTCCGTCTCCGAGAACGTTGGGGTGAAGCACTTGATCAACGTTAAGACTGTGGCCGAGCGCCGTGAGAACATGCTGTGGTTCCGCGCTCCCGAGAAGGTCTACTTCAAGAAGGGTTCCACGCCCGTCGCTCTCGATGAGCTCGGTACCGTCATGGGCAAGAAGCGCGCCTTCATCGTCACCGACCAGTTCCTCTTCAAGAATGGCAACACCCGCGCCATCGAGGCCAAGCTCGACGAGATGGGCATCGCCCACGACTGCTTCTACGACGTCGAGCCCGATCCGTCGCTGCAGTGCGCACGTCGCGGCGCCAAGCAGATGGCTCTCTTTGAGCCTGACGTGATCATCGCCGTCGGCGGTGGCTCCGCTATGGACGCCGGCAAGATCATGTGGATGATGTACGAGCACCCCGAGTGCAAGTTTGAGGACATGGCCATGGACTTCATGGACATCCGCAAGCGTATCTTCACCTTCCCCGAGATGGGCAAGAAGGCCTACTTCGTCGCCGTCCCGACCTCCTCGGGTACCGGCTCCGAGTGCACGCCGTTCGCCATCATCACCGACAAGGAGACCGGCATCAAGTGGCCGCTCGCCGACTACGCGCTGCTCCCCAACATGGCTATCGTCGACGCCGACAACTGCATGACCGCCCCGCGCGGCCTGACCGCTGCCTCCGGCATCGACGTCATGACCCACGCCATCGAGTCCTACGTCTCCATCATGGCTTCCGACTACACCAAGGGCCTCTCCGAGCGCGCTGCCAAGCTCGTCTTTGAGAACCTGCCCTCCAGCTTCGAGAACGGCGCCAAGGACCCGCACGCCCGCGAGGAGATGCACAACGCCTCCTGCATGGCCGGTATGGCCTTCGCCAACGCCTTCCTGGGCCTCAACCACTCCATGGCCCACAAGCTCGGCGCTTTCCATCACCTGCCCCACGGCATCGCCAACGCCGTCATCCTGACCCGCGTCATGCGCTACAACGCCGCCGAGGCCCCCGTCAAGATGGGCACCTTCTCCCAGTATCCGTACCCCAACGCGCTGCACAACTACGCCGAGATGGCCAAGTACTGCGGCATCGAGGGCAAGGACGACAAGGAGACCTTCGAGAACTTCATCACGAAGCTCGAGGAGCTCAAGGACTTCATCGGCGTCAAGAAGACCATCGCCGACTACGGTGTCGACGAGCAGTACTTCCTCGACACGCTCGACGAGATGACCGAGCAGGCATTCAACGACCAGTGCACCGGCGCTAACCCGCGCTACCCGCTCATGAGCGAGATCAAGGAGCTCTACCTGGACGCCTACTACGGCCGCGAGCCTCAGGACTACGCCGTCTGCTAGTTTTAGCACGGTTTTTAACGGCGGGGGTGCACGGGTGTTTCACACATCCCCGCCGTCGCTTCTATCGCATCGTTGAAAGGATGCAACCATGCTGCTACCCGATTCCAAGACCGAGCTCGTCCGTCGTGGCAACAAGGTCGTTTACGACCTGGGCGATAAGATCGTCAAGGTCTTCAACGAGACCAAGCCTGTCTCTGACGTGTTCAACGAGGCTTTGAATCTTGCCCGCATCAATGAGTGCGGCATCCGCAGCCCCAAGGCTCTCGAGGTTTCCCAGCTCGAGAACGCCAACGGCTGGGCGCTTGTGACCGAGAAGGTCCCGGGCACCACCCTTGCCGAGAAGATGACTGCCGAGCCCCAGCGCTTCGGTGAGTACCTCGAGATGTTCGTCGACCTCCAGATCGAGATCCACGGCTACACTTCCCCGCTGCTCAACCGTCAGCGCGACAAGTTCGCCCGCATGATCGACAGCCTGGACCAGCTCAATGCCACCACGCGCTACAACCTTCAGGAGCGCCTGGACGGCATGACCAAGGAGTTCAAGGTCTGCCACGGCGACTTCAACCCCTCGAACGTCATCGTCGGTGAGGACGGCAAGCTCTACGTGTGCGACTGGGCACACGCCACCCAGGGCTCCCCTGCCGCTGACGTTGCAACCACCTACCTGCTCTTTGCCCTCAACAGCAAGGATCAGGCCGAGGCCTACCTGGAGCTCTACTGCGACCGCGCCGACATGCCGATGCAGGTCGTGCGTCAGTGGACGAGCATCGTCGCCGCTTCCGAGCTCGCTCGCAAGCGCAACGTGAACGATGAGTTCCTTAAGAACTGGATCGACGTCGTCGATTATCAGTAATATCTGAGCGATTCATTTCGTATCGGAGGCACAAAGGAAAACCCCGCAGCTCGCATGGCTGTGGGGTTTTCCTTTTAGCGATTGAGGATATCGACAAACAAAAGGACGGCCCCGCATCTCCCCCATCTGGAGAAATGCGGGGCCGTCCCGTATATCGAGCTACAGGCGAAATCGTCGACTAGCGGCGGGCAGCCTTCACAAGCTCGGCGACCTTGGCGACGACCTCATCGATCGCGACATCCTCGCGCTCGCCCGTGGCACGGTCCTTGAGCTCCGCGGTTCCGTTCTTAAGGCCGCGCTTACCCAGAACGACCTGATACGGGAAGCCCATGAGGTCGTTGTCGGCAAACTTAAAGCCGGGACGCTCATCGCGATCGTCGACGACGACCTCGATACCCTCGGCGCACAGACCCTCGACGATTTGGTCGCAGACGGTGGCGCACTCCTCCTTCTTGGGGTCGAGCGGAATCACCGCGACCTCGTAGGGAGCGACGGAGACCGGCCAGACGATGCCGTGCTCGTCGTTGTGCTGCTCCACGACGGCAGCGAGCGAACGGGACACGCCCACGCCGTAGCAACCCATGATGAGCGGCTTCTCCTTGCTGTCTTCGTCCATAAAGGTGGCGCCCATGGCCTCGGAGTACTTGGTGCCCAGCTGGAAGACCTGGGAGACCTCGATGCCGCGGGCAGCGGAGAGCGGCTTGCCGCAGTGCGGGCAGGGATCGCCGGCGACGACGGTGACCAGGTCGGCCCACTCGTCGACGGTAAAGTCGCGCTCGGGGCAGGCACCGGTAAAGTGATAATCGACCTCGTTGGCACCGCAGGCCCACGACTTGGACTCACGCAGGCTCTCGTCGCAGACCAGACGGATACCCTCGGGCAGGTTGACCGGTCCGATAAAGCCCTTGTGCAGTCCATAGGTCTGGAGCTCCTCGTCGGTCATCATACGGTAGCCCTTGCCAAAGACGTGCTCGGCCTTGCAGTCGTTGAGTTCGTGATCGCCCGGAACGATTGCCACAACGGGCTTGCCCTCGGCATCGATGAGTGCCAGCGACTTGCGCGTGCCGTTCTCGGGGAAGCCGAAGAACTTGGCAACGGCCTCGATGGTGCCCAGGCCCGGGGTCTCGACCTTGGTAAGGGTGCCATCGCCGGGGCCCTCGGTCACGACGACCTTGGTGCTTGCGGCCTCATCGTCGGCGGCAAAGCCGCAATCGTCGCAGTACACCAGCGATGCCTCGCCGGCATCGGCCAGCGCCATGTACTCGACGGAGGTGTCGCCACCGATCTCACCGGAGTCGGCGACAACGGGCAAGGCCTTGATGTAGCAGCGCTCGCAGATGTTGGCGTAGGCCTGCTTCATCTTGTCGTACTCCTCCTGCAGGCTCTCCTGCGTGGCGGAGAAGCTGTAGGCGTCCTTCATGATGAACTCGCGGCCGCGCATCAGACCAAAGCGGGGGCGAAACTCGTCGCGGAACTTATCCTGAATGTGGTACAGGTTGACGGGCAGCTGCTTGTAGGAGCGCAGCTCGTTGCGCACCAGGGCGGTAACGGTCTCCTCGTGCGTGGGGCCCAGGACAAACTCACGGCCATGACGGTCATCAAAGCGCACGAGCTCCTTGCCGTAGGCATCGATACGGCCGGACTCACGCCATAGCTCGGCATCGACCATAATGGGCATCATGAGCTCCTGGGCGCCGGCGGCGTCCATCTCGTCGCGCACGATGTTCTCGATCTTGCGGATCGAGCGCCAAGCGAGCGGCAGGTAGGAGTAGAGACCAGCGGCCTCCTTGCGGATCATGCCGGCACGAAGCAGCAGACGATGGCTTGCAAGCTCGGCGTCGGCCGGATCCTCTTTGAGCGTCGGCGCATAGAGCTTAGACATATACATTGCTCGAGTCATTTATTTCTCCTCAATAAGCTTGTCGACCTCGGCCATAAGCGCGTCGACAATTTGATCCTCAGCTACTTTACCAATGATCTGGCCATGCGAAAAGAGCAGGGCCTGACCACGTCCGCAGGCAACGCCCAGGTCGGCATCAGAAGCCTCACCGGGGCCATTAACGGCACATCCCATGACGGCAATCGAAAGCGGCGCGGCATAGTTCTTAAGCCGCTCGGTTACTTCCTCGGCGATAGGAATCAGGTTAACCTGACAGCGGGCGCACGTGGGGCACGAGACAATCTCGGGACCGCGGCGACGCAGGCCCAACGACTGCAGAATGCCCCAGGCGACCGGCGGCTCCTCGACCGGATCGGCCGTAAGCGAGACACGCATGGTATCGCCGATACCCTCGGAAAGCAAAATACCAAGGCCCACCGAACTCTTGATGGTGCCCTGCAGCTTGGTACCCGCCTCGGTTACGCCCAGATGAAGCGGAACGTGGGGAATCTCACGCGACAGGGCTCGATAGGTATCGAGCGTCGTTTGCACGCTATGGGCCTTGGCCGAAAGCACAATGTTCGTAAAGCCGCGGTCTTCAAAATGCTTGACGAAACGCTCGCTCGACATCACAAGCTTTTCGGGCTGCGTGAGGTCATCGCGCTCGGCGATATCCTGCTCAAGCGAACCGGCATTGACGCCGATACGAATCGCACAGCCCTCAGCACCCGCAGCATCGATCACCGCGTCAACCTTGGCCCAATCGCCGATATTGCCGGGATTGATGCGCAGCTTGGCGGCGCCGGCCTCAACGGCACCAATGGCGAGCTTATGGTTAAAGTGGATATCGGCGACAATCGGCACCGGAGACTCGGCACAGATGGTGCGGAAACCCTCAAGCGCGGCCTCGGTGGGCACACTCACGCGCACGATATCGCAGCCAGCCTGCGCCAACGCGCACACTTGCGCAAGCGTTGCCTGGGCATCGGCGGTATCGGTGCAGGTCATGGATTGGACCACCACCGGCGCGCCGCCACCAATCTGCACGCCGCCCACATGCACGGGGCGCGTCAGTTCGCGAGGCAAAGGATGGGATAAAGACAATCCAAACACTCCCCTACAGAATAAATCGAAGGATGTCGGAACGAAGCATATAGACAAACAGCAGCGCGAAGAGCGCGATGCCCACATAGCTCACAATCGTCTGGACCTTGAGCGGAAGCTCGCGGCCCGCGATCTTTTGAATGATCTCGATGACCAGCTTGCCGCCATCGAGTGGTGGGATGGGCAGCAGGTTCATAAAGCCAAGCGAGAACGAAATGAGGGCGGCAAACGAAAGGAACGTGGCAGGGCCGGCAGCAGCGGCCTGTGAGGACATAACGCTAATACCCACGATCGAAGAGGACTGATCGAGAATCTCCATCGTATGCTGCGGCTGGAGCAGGCGCATCACGCCCTCCGCTGTCTGCACGATATAGGAGAACGACAGGCGAGCCGACGTGATGGGGTCCAAACGCACCACCTGCGTAGAGGCATACACACCCAGGCGCTCGTCCTCTTTGAGCGCAACCGTGGTCGAATGCTGCTTGCCGTCACGCTCGTACTCAATGGCGATATCGTCCTTACCGGCAGCCTTGCCGATGGCATCGTAAACGTCCATCCAGGTAGAGCACGATACTCCGTCGACCGAAAGGATCGCGTCGCCGCCCTCGATTCCCGCCGCGGCGGCAATCGAGCCTGCGTCAACTTGGCCGATCACATTGGTATCCACCGGCACCGTGACACCTGCGATGGAATAGATGCTCATAAGGAGCAAAAAGCCCGTCAGGATATTGACGATAATGCCCGCAAGCAGCATAAAGGCACGCTTGACAAAGCCCTGGCCCAAATAGGTGTGCGAGCGCTCGCGTGCAAGGAAATCGGCCTCGCTGCACGGCAGCTCCCATACATCGCCCTCGGCAGTCGCATGCTCACGATCGAACCGACGGCCATCAAAGGTGGTGTAACCCGCCGCGTCGCGCGGCAGGGTCTGGTACTTGGTGGGATAGTAACTGGGTGAAGGCTTTTCCCCTTCTTCATACCAGGGAGCGATGGAGCCCCAGCCCAACAGCAAGGCACAGGCCTCGAGCACATCCTCCTCGGACAGCTCGAGCTCGACAGCAAGATCGGCCACCGTCACACGCCCGTGGCGATAGATGGAAGCAAGAACGCGATCGGCGCACGAAACGTCAGTCGGATCCATGCCGCAAATGGCAGCATAGCCACCCAGCAGCAGCGGCGTCACGCCAAACTTGGTGCCGATACGACGAGACGTGTGGTGGATATCAAAGCGGCACGGCAGGCCCAAGAAGAACTCGGTCACGCGGACACCGCAGGCACGCGCCGCCAAAAAGTGGCCGCCCTCGTGCAAAAACACGAGGACGGAAAGCATCAGCAGGCCCCAAAAGACCGATGAGAGAACACTCAGAACAGTATCCATAAAACGAAAAAGCAATCCTTATGGGTTAAGAACGGGTTGCGACGAGCACCTGCGCGGCCTTTTCACGCGCCCAAGCATCGATGTCGCGAAGCTGTTCAAACGAATCGACCGCCTGCGCATCGTGGGCATCCATGCAGGATTCCACAATGCGGTCGATATCGGTAAAGCTGCAACCATCATGCAGGAAGGCATCGACGGCGACCTCGTTGGCGGCATTGAGCACGCATGGCATGGTGCCGCCCGTTTTGCCGGCACGCTCGGCCAGCGCAAGGCAGCGGAAGGTATCCATATCGGCCGCGTCAAAGGTAAGCTGCCCCAACTCACGGAAATCAATACGCGGAGCAGGCGTATCCCAACGCTCGGGATACGAGAAGGCAAACTGGATGGGAATGCGCATGTCGGAGGCGCCGAGATGCGCCATCACGGAGCCATCGGCAAACTCGACCATGGAGTGAATCTTAGACTGGCGCTGCACGACCACGTTAATGAAATCAAGATCGCAGCCAAACAGATGCATGGCCTCGATACGCTCCAGACCTTTGTTCATGAGGGTGGCGGAGTCAATCGTGATCTTGGCACCCATAGCCCACGTGGGATGCGCCAGGGCATCGGCGCGCGTCACACGATCGAGCTCGTCACGCGTACGGCCAAAGAACGGACCGCCCGAGCAGGTAAGCCAAATGCAGTGAGCCTCGCGCGGATTCTCGCCCAGATAGCACTGGTAGATGGCAGAATGCTCGGAGTCGACCGGGATAAGCTGACCCGGCTGTGCCAACGGCATCAGCAGATCGCCACCGACGACGAGCGACTCCTTGTTGGCCAGGGCAAGACGCTTGTTCGAGGTCAGAGCAGCATGGCTCGCCTCAAGACCGGCAGCGCCCACGATGGCCACGAGCACGCAGTCGACATCATCGCGGCATGCGAGCTCGCACACGGCCTGCGCGCCAACGCCGAGCTCCGTGCCCTCGGGCAGTTCCTGCAGCACAGCGTCGGCGCCATGGGAGGCGTCCGCCACGGCGACCGCCGGAACCGAGAACTCACGGGCAGCGGCAACGAGCTCGGAGGTGCTGGAGTTAACGGACAGCGCCGTCACCTGCAGGCGATCGGCATGCTGACGGCACACATCGAGCGCCTGAGTGCCGATAGAGCCCGTACAGCCCAGAATGGCAACACGAAGACGCCCATCGGAACCGTAGGTGGTCTGATACGCCATTACAGCACGCCTCCGATCATCAGCAGCAGCTGCGCGGTAATGCAGCCAAAGATGAGCGAATCGCTGCGGTCGAGCATGCCGCCGTGGCCCGGGATGAGATTACCGGAATCTTTGACGCCCACACCGCGCTTGATACGCGACTCGATGAGGTCGCCGATAACGCCCAGGATGGAAACGACCACGCCGCACAGCAGTGCATAGGGCAGGCTCAGCTTATAGAAGTGCGTCGCCCACAGGATGAGCCAGATCAAGACAGAGCCCAGGATGCCACCGGCAAAGCCCTCCCAGCTCTTTTTGGGAGAGATCTTGGGGACCATCTTATGCTTACCGATGCGGCTGCCCACGATGTAGGCAAACGAGTCGGAGACCCAAAGGGACGCGCAGACGCCCACCGAAAGCAGGGCGCCGGCAAAACCGGGCACGGCATCGCGCAGCAGCACGATAGCCGACAGCATAAAGCCAGTGTAGATAGGACCCATGAGCGTCACGGCAACGTCAGAGATGCGAGTGCGCGGAGACCAGACATACCAGATGCCAACCGCAAGCATCAAAGCGAACAGCAGGGCGTTCAACAGCAGCGAATCGCCCAGTGCCGAGAGCGGAAAGAGCACGGCGGCAGCGATTCCAAGGCGCTCGTTGGCAACCTTGCCGTCGAGCCTCGTCATGCGGAAGAACTCATAGCAGCACAGACCGCTCATGACGGACACGAAAATGGCCGTGGGAACAATACCCAAAACCAGGCACAGGATAAAGACGACGGCATAGACGATACCGGCGGCGGCACGGGTGATAAAGCCCGCCAGCCACGAACCGGAGCCGCTCTTTGCCGCAGGCGCTCCTGCAGTGGCAGCTTTACGCGCGGGCCTCGCGGAAGTAGGCGCCTTGGGAGCGGATGCCTTGGGACGTTCGGACACGATTAAGCCTCCTCGGTCTTGCTCAGTCCACCAAACCTACGGTCGCGGCCCTGATAGGCCAAAATAGCGTCGACAAGGCCCCAACGATCAAAGTCGGGCCAATAGGTATCGGTGACATAAAACTCGGCATAGGCGACCTGCCAGAGCAGGTAGTTCGAAAGACGCAGCTCGCCAGAGGTGCGAATCACGAGCTCCGGATCGGGAAGACCGGCGGTGTACAGGTGCGAAGCAACCATATCATCGTCGATAGCGGCGGGATCGATCTTTCCAGCGGCAGCGTCGAGTGCGATCTGACGGACAGCGCGGGTAATCTCGGCACGCGCGCCGTAGTTGACGGCAAGCGCCAGCGTCATACCGGTGTGATCGGCGCACTCGGCTAGACCGCGTTCAAAAACGTCGCGGGTCTTCTTGGGCAGCGCAGAAATGTCGCCCAAAAAGACAACACGCACATTCTCACGCTTGAGCAGCGGCAGCTCATCGACAAACGTCTTGGCAAAGAGGTGCATCAGAACGTTGACCTCGTGCAGCGGACGATTCCAGTTCTCGGTCGAAAACGCGTAGGCCGAAAGCACGTCGACGCCCAGGCGCACGCAGGCGGTAATAATCTCGCGCAGGGAGACGATACCGGCCTTGTGTCCCTCGGTGCGGGCAAGACCGCGCGCCGTGGCCCAACGGCCGTTGCCATCCATGATGCACGAGATGTGGTGCGGAATGTTATTGAGGTCAAGGTCGGAAAAACCGACGCCCGCAGGGGCGTCGGCAAAGTACTCGACCAGTTTATGCTCGTCGTATTGCACCTTAGATCTCCATGACCTCGGCTTCTTTTTCCTTCAGAAGCTGCTCGACCTTGGCAACATACTCATCGGTATGCTTCTGAACCTTGGCCTGCTCGCGGCGGACATCATCCTCGGTGAGCTCCTCGTCGCGCTCGAGCTTGTTGTTAAAGTCGCGACGGATGTTGCGGATGGAAACCTTGGCCTGCTCGGCGTACTCGCGGCACTCCTTGACGAGCTCGCGACGACGCTCCTCGGTGGGAGCCGGGAAAGGCAGACGCACGACGGTGCCATCGGAGTTGGGGGTAATGCCCAGATCGGAGGCGCTGATAGCCTTGACGATGGCGTTGATGAGCGCCTTGTCCCACGGCTCGATAAGCAGCATGTGGGCCTCGGGGGTCTTGACGGCGGCAACCTGCGTGACCGGAGTGGGAACACCATAGTAGTCGACGGTGATGTCAGACAGAATGTTGGCGTTGGCGCGGCCGGTACGGACCTTGGAGAAGTTGTGCTTGAGGGACTCGAGCGACTTGTCCATGTGGGCGGTGATGTTCTCTGCCATGCTTAATCCTCCTGATAGACGAGCGTGCCGACGGGCTCACCCGCGAGCGCGCGCTTGACGGTGTCCTCGCCATCGATGTTGAGGACCAAAATGGGCATACGGTTGTCCTGGCACAGAGCCGTAGCCGTGGAATCCATAACCTGCAGGCCGCGGACGAGCACCTCGTGATAGGTGATCTTGTCAAAGCGGACGGCGTCGGCGCACTTGACGGGATCCTTGTCATAGATACCGTCGACCTTGGTGGCCTTGATCAGAATCTCGGCACCGATCTCGCAAGCGCGAAGGGCGGCAGCGGTGTCGGTCGTAAAGTACGGATTGCCCGAACCGGCAGCGAAGATAACGACGTTGCCCTTGGACAGGTGATTGATGGCGCGACGACGAATATAAGGCTCGCAGATCTCGTTCATCTGTATGGCGCTCATCACGCGGCAGGGAACATCGTTATGCTCGAAGGCATCCTGCAGGGCAAGCGCGTTCATGACGGTTGCAAGCATGCCCATGTAGTCGGCCTGGGCGCGCTCCATGCCACCGGCAGCGCCGGCCATGCCGCGGAAAATGTTGCCGCCGCCGACAACGACGCCGACCTCATGGCCAACGGCGAGCAGCTCCTTGACCTGCTTGGCAAGATGGTCGGTAACCTTGGGGTCGATGCCATAGTGGCCGTCGCCCATCAGCGCTTCGCCGGAAAGCTTCAGAAGCACGCGTTTATATCGGATGTCGGACAAAACGATCCTCCTTTAATTAGACTCACAATATGATAGCAAAGGCTCTGCTGAGAGCCATGAAAAAGCAGGCTGTGAGTAAAACCCACAGCCTGCTCATTACCAGCTACAAGAGCTTATTTACTCGCCACGGACCAGACGGTCGAAGGCAACGACGGTAATGGTATCGCCGAGCTCCTTGGAGACCTGCTCAGCGTACTTCTTGATGGTGAGGGAGCTGTCCTTGATGAACTCCTGCTCGGTGAGCACGGACTGCTTGTAGAACTTCTCGAGACGGCCGACAGCCATCTTCTCCTGGATGGCCTCGGGCTTACCGGACTCGGCAGCCTGAGCCATGTAGATCTGCTTCTCGTGCTCGACGGTCTCGGCCGGAACCTGCTCGCGGGTAGCGCAGATCGGGGCGACGGCGGCAACCTGAAGGGCAACGTCGTGAGCGAAGGTCTTGAAGGACTCGGCCTGAGCGGTCTCGGCCTTCTCGAAAGCGAACTCGACGAGGACGCCGATCTTACCACCCATGTGGATGTAAGAAGCGAGGGCGCCGTTCTCGGCCTTGCGGGCGGCGAAACGAGCGACCTTCATGTTCTCGCCCATGATGTGGATCATCTCGGTGAGCTCGGAGGAAACGGTCTCCTCGCCCATCGGCTTCTCGAGCAGAGCGTCGACGTCAGCCGGCTCGGTGGTGGCGACAACCTCAGCGACCTTGGAAGCAAAGCCGGTGAACTTGGCGTTGGAGCCGACGAAGTCGGTCTCGCAGGAGAGCTCGAGCAGAGCGCCGGACTTGCCGTCCTCGGAGACGAACGCGGCGACAGCGCCCTCGTTGGTCTCACGGCCAGCCTTCTTGGCAGCCTTGGCGAGGCCGTTCTTGCGCAGAACGTCGACAGCGGCGTCCATGTCGCCGTCAGCCTCGACGAGAGCCTTCTTGCACTCCATCATCGGGGAGTCGGTCATCTCGCGGAGCTGCTTGACCATAGCGGCGGTAATCTGGGCCATTGTGGTTCCTTTCAAAGAGATGAAAAAGAATGAACTAAGACTGATTTACTCGGCCTTGGGCTCAGCGGCCATCTCGGCCTCGGAGACCTGCTCCTTGCCGGAGCCAGCGAGGCAGGCGTCAGCCATGAGCTCGCACATAAGGGTGACAGCGGAGATAGCATCATCGTTGCAGGGGATGCCGTACTCGACCTCGTCGGGATCGGAGTTGGTATCGATCAGGGCGACGACGGGGATGTTCAGGCGCTGGGCCTCCTTGATGGCGTTCTCCTCGCGCTTGGTGTCGATGACGAAGAGAGCCTGGGGCAGACCCTTCATGTCGCGGGCGCCACCGAGGTTGGTCTGGAGCTTAGCGAGCTCCTTACCGAGCACTGCCTGCTCCTTCTTGGGCAGAACAGCCATGCGGCCGTCCTCGACCATGGCCTCGAGCTCCTCCATGCGGTTGATGCGGGAGCGGATGGTCACGAAGTTGGTCAGCATGCCGCCGAGCCAACGCTGGTTGATGTAAGGCATGTTGGCGCGCTCAGCAGCGTTCTTGACGGCCTCCTGAGCCTGCTTCTTGGTGCCGACGAACAGCACGTTGCCACCCTTGGCAACGTTCTTGACGAAGGTGTAGGCCTGGTCGGCGTCGAGGATGGTCTGCTTGAGGTCGAGGATGTAGATGCCGTTGCGCTCACCGAAGATGAACGGCTTCATCTTGGGGTTCCAGCGACGGGTCTGGTGACCGAAGTGGCAGCCGGCCTCGAGCAGGGTGCGGATATTAATCTTGGTAGCCATGTTAAACCTCCTGTGGTTTGCCTCCGCGCGGGGTCATCCTCCAAAACCAACCCGGACATGTGCTACCAAAGCCCGGGCACCACGGTATGAAGTAGCCGCGCGTGCGTGATAAAAACCTGTTGCCGTGAAGCAACCCGATGAATGATAGCAGGATTACCTCTTCCTGCCAACCCGCAATCAAAACCACACACCTTGGCGACTCAGCGCGTGAACCACTTTCTACTCGCCACGGGGATGGGCCTGAGCAACGGCGCGCTTAAGCCGATCGGGCGTAAGGTGGGTGTAGATCTGCGTCGTGGACAGACTCGCATGCCCCAACAACTCCTGAACCGAGCGCAGATCCGCGCCGCCCTCGAGCAGATCGGTCGCAAACGTATGGCGCATCGCGTGCGGGGCGATGTCGGTCGGAATGCCGGCGAGCGTCGCCAACATATGAAAGCGTCGCCTGAGCATGGCGCCGCTCATGCGGTTACCGCGCGCCGAGATAAACAGCGGATGCGGACCGTTCGCGGCATCGCGATGCTTTGTCTGGGCGAGCAACGCCGGTCTCCCCTCCTCGACATAGGTGCGGGTTGCCTCAAGCGCGCGGCGATACAGGGGGACGATGCGCTCCTTGCTTCCCTTGCCCCACAGCCGCAGCGTGCGCTCGGACCACGCGACGGACTCAACGTTGAGTGCCGAAAGCTCCGAGATGCGGGCACCGGAGGCATAAAGCAGCTCGAGCATCGCCGCATCGCGCAGCCCCGCGGGTGTTGAGGTATCGGGGGCTTTGAGGAGCGACTCCACCTGCTGGGTCGTCAGCACCCCGGGCAAATCGCGCGGAAGCTTGGGCGAGGAGATCGCAGAGACCGCATCGCCCTCCACAATCCCCTCGGCAGCCATCCATCGATAGAGCGATCGGATGGCCGAAAGATGCGCCGCAAGCGTGCGGGGTGCCACCTGCTCTCGCGAGAGCTCGGCCAAATACGTGCGAACAGTACGCACGTCAGCCGCGCGCGCGTCGGTGCATGTACGTTTGCACCAGGCCGCAAAGCGCTCCAGCCGCGATGCGTAGGCGGTCACCGTATTGGGAGAAAGCCCCTCGACGCGTGCGATATAAGCGATAAACGAGTCGACGGTGTCGTACAGGTCAAAGGCTATGACCGGTCGCCTCCAAACAGATCGGGGCGCGTGGCCAGGTAGGCATCGAGGGCCTCGAGGGCGCGGTCCGCATAGGCCTGGTAGCGATCGCGTTTGCTGCGGCGCTTGCCGTCCTCGAGCGGCGGCACCAGGCCAAAGTTAACGTGCATGGGCTGGTAGCCAACCGTCGCCGGATCGGTCGCATAGCCCACGAGCGCGCCCAGGGCGCCAACGCGCGGCAACCCGACGGGGCCGGCCCCGATAGCCTCGGCGTAGGTGTTGAGCGCCGCGAGCAGACCGGTCGCAACCGCTTCCATGTACCCCTCGGTGCCGGTGATCTGGCCGGCAAGGCGCACGCTCGTGCCGGGCACGGCAAAAGTGCCGTCGAGCACGTGCGGGGCGTCGACAAAGGTATTGCGATGCATGACGCCGTAGCGGAAGAACTCGGCGTTCTCCAGGCCCGGCACCATATGGAAGACGCGCTTTTGCTCGCCGAAGGTCAGGTTGGTCTGGAAGCCCACCAGGTTATAGGCGGTCTTCTCCTTGTTTTCGGCGCGCAGCTGAATCGCCGCCCAGGGACGACGTCCGGTACGCGGGTCGGTGAGTCCGACGGGCTTCATGGCGCCAAAGCGGATGGCATCCTTACCGCTGCGCGCAACCTCCTCGGCGGGCTGGCAGGCCTGGAATAGGTCGCCGCCCTCAAAGTCCTTGAGCACCACGCGGTCGGCCGTGGTGAGTGCCTCGATAAAGGCCTCGTACTCCTCCTTATTGAGCGGGGCATTGAGGTAGTCACCGCTCCCCTGCTCCTCGTAGCGCGACTGCGAGAACAGCACGTCCATATCGAGCGTCGAGGCATCGACGATCGGCGCGGCCGCATCGAAAAACGCCAGGGCATCGCCGCCGACGAGCTTCATGACCTCTACGCTCAGCGCCGGCGAGCACAGCGGTCCCGCAGCAATGACAACATGGCCCTCGGGAATCTGCGTGACCTCGCCGTGCACGACCTCGATGTTGGGGCGTGCGGCAACCTCGGCCTCGACAAGCTCGGAAAACTTGACGCGGTCGACCGCCAGGGCGCCGCCGGCGGGAACGGCAGCACGGTGAGCACAATCGAGCAGCACCGAACCCATGCGCTCGAGCTCGGCCTTGAGCAGACCGGCCGCAGAGTCCGGACGAGTCGACTTAAACGAGTTGGAGCAGACGAGTTCGGCCAGGTGGTCGGTATGGTGAGCCGGGGAGCTCACCTGGGGGCGCATCTCGCACAGCTTTACGGCAAAACCGCGATCTGCCAGCTGGATCGCGCATTCCGAACCCGCCAGACCGCCACCGATAACCGTCACCTGATCGAACTGCATCTGCAAACACCTTTCTAATTGACACGCTTTCCATTGTGACCGAACGGCGTCTGGGCGTGAAGCGCAAACTTTGAGGGCGCATACCTTCCATCCATCATGCGCTCGATAAGTCCCTCGAGCTCGAGCGAGCCCAAGAGCTTAAGCACGCCGACGGCATCGAGCGAGACGAGCGCGGCGATGTCGTCGACCTTGAGCGGCGAGGCGATCAGCGCGTGCATCACGGCTTGCTGCGCGGGGTCGAGGTCCGCGATACCGGGCGCGTCGGGGCGCGAGTAGCGCAGGGTGCCGTAAATACGCGAGATGGCCATCTCGATAGACTCCTCGTCGATGATGCAGCAGGCTCCGTTGGCGATGAGGTAGTTGGTGCCGCGCGACTCGGGCGACAGGATGGAGCCCGGCACCGCGAGCAGTTCGCGCCCCAAGTCCATAGCGGCCTCGGCCGTCGAGAACGTACCCGAGGGCATGCCCGCCTCGGAAACAAAGAGCGCCTGCGACAGGGCGGCGATCACGCGATTACGCCGCGGAAAGGCGAACTTACGCGGCCCCATCCCCCATGGCGAAATCGACACAATCGCGCCGCCCGTATCGAGCGTGCGCGTGATAAGCCCCGCACTCGAGCGCGGGTAGACCACATCGGCACCTGTCCCCAGCACCACGACATGCTTACCCCCGGCATTGACCGCAGCCCAGCCCGATGCCTGGTCGCAGCCGACCGCACCGCCCGAGACCACCGTCACCCCCGCCTCAACCGCCACCTTTGCCGCAAGCTCCGCCACGGCAAGGCCATAGGGCGAGGCCTTGCGAGCACCGATAATGGAAAGCGCGGGCGTCGATAGCACCGTGGGATCCCCGCGCACATAGAGCGTCCGGGGCACATCCGAAAGCTCCAGAACGGTCTTGGGATACAACGCATCGCCGGGATGCAGTTCAAAGGTCCCCTCATCCATTATTGGTCCCTCCTCCCCTGGTACATCGCAGCCTCGAGCACATGATCCTGGATCACCCGCTCGCTTTCGGCGACATCGGCGATCGTGCGCGCGATACGCACCAGGCGCACGATACCGCGGCCCGTGAGATGCGTGCGCTTCGACAGGCCCAGCACGCACTTCTCCGCCGCATCGTCGAGCGCAAAGGTCGACACGACGCCGTCAATGGAGCGCGACTCATCATCTTCGGCCTCGGTATCCGCATCGTCCATGCGGGCCTCACGCCACGCGCGAAAGGCCCTGCCGCGTACGACGTAGTCGCGCAGCTCGGCCGACGACATGCCCTCCGCGCCCTCGATAATTATCTGAGGGTCGGGGCGGGTCACGTCGAGCATCATGTCGATACGGTCGGCCAAGGGACCGCGCAGCTTGGACCGGTAGCGCTCGACCATCGAGGCCGAGCAGCGACACGGGACCTCGCGATCGCCCAAAAAGCCGCAGGGGCAGGGATTGCTCGCGGCCAACAACTGAAAGCGCGACGGGAAGGTAAAGGCGCCGTCGACACGCACGATCTTGACGTAGCCGCGCTCGATAGGCTGACGAAGCGTCTGCAACACGCCGGTGGGAAACTCGGCAAGCTCGTCCAAAAAGAGCACGCCGCCATGCGCCAGGCTGATCTCGCCCGGATGCACCGGGCGTCCGCCGCCGATAAGGCCCGCAGTCGAAATGCTGTGGTGCGGGCTGCGAAATGGTCGGTGTCCTGCCAGCAACCCGTCGATGTTCTCTCCCAGCACCGAATGGATGCACAACGCTTCCTGCTGGTCCTCGAGGGATAGCTCGGGCAAAATGCCGGTCATGCGCCGCGCGAGCATCGTCTTGCCCGAACCGGGCGAGCCGATCATGAGCAAGCCGAGCTCACCTGCCGCCGCAAGCGCCATGCCACGTTTGGCGACTTCCTGCCCCAAGACGTCGGCATAATCGAGTTCGGGCTCAAAGGTGGCCTCCACGCCCTCGGAGTCCAGATAATGTCGTGCAGCCTCACCCATGCCCTGGGCAAGTTGCGACAGGTGGCCGATAAACCCGCAGTCCACGCCCGCGAGCGGCACATGCTGATCGGACTTGCCGGCGATAAAGGAAAGCCCCATATCACGCGCCAGCAGCTGGAACGCCACCTCGCCCTTGACAGGCAGCACCGTGCCGTCCAGGCCAAGCTCGCCCGCAATAAGGCAGCGATCGAGGTTGTCGCGGGGAATCTGCCCGTCGGCTGCCAACACCGCGATGGCAATCGGCAGGTCAAAACCACTGCCGGTTTTACGGATATCGCCGGGTGCCAGATTGACGGTAATGCCCGACCGCGGAATCTCAAAACCGGCTGAGCGCATGGCGCACCGGATGCGCCCACGCGATTCCATTACTTCCATACTGGGAATACCGAGCATCTGAATGCCCGGGACGCCCCCGGCAAGCGAGACCTCGACGGTAACGGGAATTGCCTCGACGCCGCGAATACAGGCGGCGTGGACGGCGAAGGTATCGAAAGCCATCACGACACCTGCCAATCGAACGCGTTGTACTGATGCTCGATCTCGGCGATATGCCCGCCGCGGATGGTCACGCCCACGGCATCGAAGCGAATCGCCTTGAGCGGATAGTGCTCCATGAGATAGCAGCTCGCGATGCGACGATACCGACGCTGTTTTTGGGCATCCACAGCCTCCTCGGGAAAGACCCGCGTGGTGCAGTCAAGGGCGACACGCCTCGTCTTGACCTCGGCCATCACCACGATGTCATCGAGTTCGTCGAGCAGCACCAGATCGGCCTCGCCCTCGGTACAGCGATAGCCCTGCTCCAGCAAGGTGTAGCCGCGCTCGTTAAAGTAATCGATGGTGATCAGCTCGCCCAACATGCCGAGTTCGCGCGGGCTGAGTGCCTTGATAAACTCGGGCGTAATCGCCCCGCAGTCGAGCTCGCCGTCTTCCCAACGTTCCTTGAGCTGCTGCGTCTTGCTCTTTTTGCTTGCGGCACACATGGGGTCTCCTTTCCCGCACACTGCATTGCCCCGATGATGAGGGCACGTTTCATGCGGGTAAGTACCGGAAGCAAACCAAAAGCTGACCAAATGCCGACAAAAAGCGGGCCATGCGCAACAATCGCGTTGCGCATGGCCCGCTACCAGCAGGTTTGTAAAACCCCTGAGGTCCCTGTCTCCACAATTGACCTAGAAAAGCCGTTCAGTCTGCAGAAAGTTTCCGCAAAAGCTCACGCGGTGCAGCGGACAAAGTCCATGTTTGCGAATGGCCTCGATGTGCTCGGGGCTCGCATAGCCCTTCGACTCGGCCAAATGGTACTCGGGATACTCGGCATCGTACTCGACCATCATCTCGTCACGCGTGACCTTAGCCATAATGGACGCCGCGGCGATGCAGGCAATCTTGGCGTCGCCCTTGACCACGTCGCGCTCATTGGGAACGGCACCCAACGGGTTGCCGTCCATAAGCACGCAATCCGGCTCAAGGCCCGTATCGGCAACGGCGCCTGCAACGGCGGCGCGAATGGCGCGTGCCATACCCATCTCGTCGATATCCGCCGGCGGAATATGACAGTATCCGATGGCGGTCGCCACCTCGGCAATCTTTACGGCCAGCAGTTCGCGGCGGGCGGGCGTGAGCTTTTTGGAATCGTTGATGCCCCAAACGCGCGGCTCCATGGGCAGGCACACCGCACATACCGTCAGAGGCCCGGCCACCGATCCACGTCCGACCTCGTCAACGCCCACGACAATGCCGTCGCCGCCCAGCTCGTGCATCAGCTCGTACATGCCATTGACGCGCTCGCGTTCGGCGAGTTCCTTGGCATGACGCTTCATGGCGCGCTCGCAGGCCTTGATGACCTGTTGGCGCGGGTCCTCGCGATAATGCTCCACGAGGGCGGGAATCTCCTCAAACGTGGCACTCGCCAGCTCGCCGGCAACCTGAGACGCCGAAACCGAGCTTGTCATGTTGGCCATACCGGGGCCTCCTTGCATGCGAATCAGTAAAAAGAAGGGCCACCCGAAGGTGACCCTTTTGTCCAAATGAGCGGACAGACGCTGCGATCGTCTTAGCGCTTCTCGGGAATACGAGCAGCCTTGCCCACCTTGTCGCGGAGGTAGTACAGCTTGGCGCGACGGACGCGACCATGACGGACAACCTCGAGCTTGCCGATCTTGGGGCTGTGAAGCGGGAAGGTACGCTCGACACCGACACCGAAGGAGATCTTGCGGACGGTGAAGGTCTCGCGGGAACCGGCACCAGCCATGCGGATGACGTCGCCCTGGAAGACCTGGATGCGCTCGCGGTCGCCTTCCTTAATGCGGTAGTGGACCTTGACGTTGTCGCCGACGCGAACCTGCGGGATGTCCTCGCGGATCTGCTGGCGCTCGATTGCGCGGATGTAATCCATGTGCAATTCCTTACTCTTCTAGAGGTGCCGTACCACCTTGGCCGGCACGTAGTTGAACAAACGCATTCGAGTATACACGCGCAGGTTTGCGCTGCAAGAACTATTTTTTGCGCAGACAAAAAGACAAAACCCGCACATGACAACCGCCCGCCTCACGAATGAGACGGGCGGCATGAAGGGGGGCTACGTTAGACGCAGGAGCAACGTCGCTTTAGGCGTTGCGCTTGGCCTCGAGCTTGGCCTGGGCGGCAGCAAGACGCGCGAGCGGCACGCGGTAGGGCGAGCAGGACACGTAGTCCACGTCGGCGACGTTAAACAGGCCCTTGATGGACTTGGGATCGCCGCCGTGCTCGCCGCACACGCCAAAGTGCATACCGGGGTTGGTGGCGCGAACCTTCTCGACAGCCATGCGCACCAGCTCGAGCACCGCCGTGTCGATGGTCTCGAAGGGGTTCTCCTTCAGGATCTTCTTGTGCAGGTACAGCGGAATGAACTTGGCCTCGGCATCGTCGCGGGAGAAGCCGAAGGTCGTCTGGGTGAGGTCGTTGGTGCCAAAGCAGAAGAAGTCGGCATGATGGGCAATCTCGTCGGCAACCATACAGGCGCGTGGCAGCTCGAGCATGGTGCCCACGGGAATATTGAGCTCAACGCCCTCCTCGGCGGAAACGTCGGCGATCACGCGCTCGATGACCTCGCGGGTCTGGACATGCTCAGCCGTGATAGAGACGAGCGGGACCATGATCTCAGGACGCGGGTCGATGCCTTCCTTCATGAGGCGCGCAGCGGCCGTGGCAACGGCGCGAACCTGCATGAGCGGCAGGTCGCCGAAGACGACGGACAGGCGCACGCCGCGCAGGCCGAGCATGGGGTTCGACTCGACCATGCCGTCGATACGACGCAGGCGGGCGCGCAGAGCGGCGAGTTCCTCCTCGGGAGCGCCAGCGGCCTCCTTCTTGGTGATGGCGACCTCGAGCTCGCGGGGATCGTCCAGGAACTCATGCAACGGCGGGTCGATCAGGCGAACGACCACGTCGCGGCCGGTCATGGTCTTGAACATGGCCAGGAAGTCCTCGGTCTGGACCTTGAGCAGATCGGCCAGCGCCTGCTGCTTCACGGCCTCGTCATCGGAGAGGATGAAGCTCTGGATGATGTTCTTGCGATCGCCCAGGAACATATGCTCGGTGCGGCACAGGCCGATGGCCTCGGCGCCAAACTCAAGCGCGAGCTCGGCATCCTCGGGGTTGTCGGCGTTGACGCGCACGTGGTTGGCGTGGCCGCAGGTCTCATCCAGACGGATCTCATCGGCCCAGGACAGGATAGTGTCCAGGTCGCCGGTGAGCTCGGCGGAAACCAGATCGACCGCACCGTCGACGACGATGCCCTGGGTGCCGTCGATGGAGATGACGTCGCCCTCGTGCAGCACGCGATCGCTGCCCTCGATGCGCACGACCTTCTCGGCGGCGTCGATATGGAAGCGCTCGACACCGCAGACGCAGGGCGTACCCATGCCGCGCGCGATAACGGCGGCGTGGCTCGTCTTGCCGCCGTGGCTGGTCAGGATGCCCTCGGCGGCAACCATGCCCTTCAGGTCGTCGGGGTTGGTTTCCCAGCGGACCAGGATGACCTTGTGGCCCTCGTTCGCACGCGCAACGGCGTCATCGCTCGAGAACACGACCTCACCCACGGCGGCACCGGGGCTGGCGTTAAGGCCGCGCGCGAGCGCCTCGTACTTCTTGGAGGAGTCGAACTGCGGGTGCAGGAGCTGATCGAGCTGTGCGGGGTCGATGCGGCTCACGGCCTCCTCGCGGGTGATGAGGCCCTCCTCGACCATCTCGATGGCGATGCGCAAAGCGGCGGTGGCGGTACGCTTGCCCACGCGGGTCTGGAGCATCCAGAGCTTACCCTGCTCGATGGTGAACTCGATGTCGCACATGTCGCGATAGTGGTCCTCGAGCGTCAGGAACACGCGCTCGAGCTCCTCGCCTGCGGACTCGAGGCCCGGGGTGGTCTTGAGGTCGGAGATGGGCTCGGTGTTGCGGATGCCGGCAACGACGTCCTCGCCCTGGGCGTTGACCAGAAAGTCGCCGTAGAACTCCTTGGTGCCATCGGCGGGGTTGCGGGTGAAGGCGACGCCGGTCGCGGAAGTCTCACCCTTGTTGCCAAATGCCATGGCCTGGACGTTGACGGCAGTGCCCAGATCATCGGAAATGCCGTGCTGCTTGCGGTAGATGCAAGCGCGCTCGTTCATCCAGCTGCCAAAGACGGCCTGGATGGCAAGGCGCAGCTGGAGCTCCGGATCGTGCGGGAAGACGGGCTTACCATCGACGACCTCGAGCTCGGGGTACAGGGCGGCCTCGACGTTTTCGGAGAAGATGCCCTTGAAGGTCTCGACGAGCTCCTGCAGGTCCTCGGCCGAAAGCTCGGAGTCGACGCGGACGCCGGCAACCAGACGGGCCTGAGTCAGGGCATTCTCGAACAGGTCGGCGTCAACGCCCATGACGACGTTTGAGAACATCTGGATAAAGCGGCGATAGCTGTCCCAGGCAAAGCGCGGGTTTTGCGTCTGGGCGATGAGGCCCTGGACGGAATCGTCGTTGAGGCCCAGGTTGAGGACCGTATCCATCATGCCGGGCATGGAGAACGGAGCGCCCGAGCGTACCGATACGAGCAGCGGATCGCTGGCGTCGCCGAGCTTCTTGCCGCAGCGGGCCTCGAGGTCGGCCTCGGCGGCAAGAAGCTCGTCAAGCGCGCCGGTAGGCCAAACATTGCCGGCACCAGAGTACTCGACGCAGGTCTGGCAGGTAATGGTAAAGCCGCCGGGAACCGGCAGGCCGATACGGCTCATCTCGGCAAGGTTCGCGCCCTTGCCGCCAAGGACGAAGTTCATGGACTTATCGCCCTCGGTAACGCAAGTGCCCTGGGCATCGGTGCCAAAACGGTAAACCCTCTTGCAATCGCTCACGATACATCCCCTTCCATGTGTTCGCACACACGACCGTGGTAACGAATCGACCCGCCGGATGCAGGCCGTGAGGGAACTATACGGCGGGTTTTGGGCAAGCTTAAGCAGAGGATGCGCGGTTTGGTAAACGTGCTAAAACTGGCGGTAAACGGTAGGTAAAGGTGGTTACCTTATGAAGATACCACTACAACGTAAGTGCAGGTCAAAAGCGGTATAAACTGCTAAAACGCTTTAGCAAATAGGCCAATAAAATATGATATTGAACGTTGCGAAAATGCTCAATTGCCAGGTAGGAAAAATCTATCAGAAGTATTTGTCCCAAATTGACTGCTCAGTGATTACTGCTGTTGGGCGCGGCGGCTCGACGGGCTCTTGCTTCTTGGATCTCCTCCAGATGAGCGATAATCTCGGACGCGCTCTCCTCGATTGCCTTGCCGTCGGTGCGCACCACAAAACAGCCCAGACGCTTCATGAGCGCACGGGCTTCCTCGAGTTCGCTACGTACGTTTTCGGGCTCGGCGTAGGAACCGGCAACGGCGCGGGCGTAGTCATCGCCCAGGCGGCTATCGCGAATCTCGGAAATCACGTCAACGGTCGAAATCAAACCGAACAGACGCATCGGGTCGACCTCGTAAATCGACTTGGGCGGCTCCATGCCGTGTGCCAGCGGAACGTTAGCGACCTTGTAGCCATGATAGGCCAGATACATCGACAAGGGCGTCTTGGACGTGCGCGAAACACCCAACAGCACGATATCGGCGCCCGACAGGTCATCGCAGCCGCGCCCGTCATCGTGCTCGACAAAGTACTCCATGGCCTCGATACGATGGAAGTAGCGATCATCAGTCTTGTGGATCACGCCGGCCACGCCCTTGGGCGCAACACCGATAAGCGACGACAGCACGGCAAGCGTCGGCCCGATCAAGTCGACCGAACGGATATGCAGCATACCCAAGTAGTCGAGCACGCGGGCACGAAGCGCCGGGTCGACGATCGTGTGGAACACGGCGATATCGCGATGGTCGGCATCCACGCGCGGACCGACAAACGCCTCGACCTGTTCCACCGATGTCACCTTGGGCAGGCGCAATACACGAAAAGCCCCTTCATCAAATTGCCCGGACGCCGCAAGCACCACCTCGCAAGCGGTATCTCCGAGCGAGTCGGAGATAACGATGACGGTGGGACGAGCGGTGACCGGGCAATCCATGCGGGGCTCCTTTTGCGCTTACGCGCAGGCTAGCTTACTTTTTGCGGGCAAGCTCACCGATGTTGGCGATGCCGGAGAAAACGGCCTCGAAGCGGTTGAGCAGCTTAAGGCGATTATCGCGGAGCTGCTCGTCCTTGTCCATGACCATGACCTCGTCGAAGAAACGGTCAATGGGCGCGCGCAGGGCTGCCAGGGCGGCAAACGCGGCCGGGTAATCCTCGGCAGCGAGAGCGGCGTCGACGGCGGCCTGAGCGGCCTCGGAGGCGTCGGCGAGAGCAAGCTCGACCTCGCCCATCAGGCTGCGATCGTACTCCGCGCCCAGCTCGGGCTTGGAGATATGCGCGGCACGGGCATAGGCGGTCGCCAGGTTGTCGAAGGTCTCGGCATCGTTCTTGCGGGCCTCGTCGAGCGCGGCGCAGCGGGCGAAGAAGACCGACGGCGCGATGATGTGCACCGCAGAGACGGCGGCAACGGTATCGGCCGGGATCTTCTCGTCACGAGCCATGCTCACCAGACGGCCGTGGAAGAAGTCGCGGACCTGCTGGGCGACCTCGGCGGCGTCAAAGGCAATGCTCTGCTCGGTATAGAGCTCAAGGGCAAAGTCGATGAGCGACGTGGGGTCGATCGGCAGACGATCGCGCAGGATGTTGATGATGCCGATGGCGGCGCGGCGCAGCGCGTACGGGTCGGAAGAGCCGGTCGGGGGCTCGCCAATGGCAAAGATACCGGCGATGGTATCGAGCTTGTCGGCGCAGGCCACGATGCAGCCAGCGGTGCCCTCGGGCAGCTCATCGCCGGCAAAGCGGGGGCGATAGTGATCGCGAATGGCGTGGGCGACCTCATCGTTCTCCCCCATCGCGGCGGCGTAGTAACCGCCCATCACGCCCTGCTGGCTCGTGAACTCGACGACGGCGTTGGAAACCAGGTCGGCCTTGCACAGGTGCGCGGCGCGGCCGGCATCGGCGGCCAGGTGAGCACCGAGATGGGCCTCGCGGGCAATGGCAAGCGCGAGCTGCTCAATGCGCTCGGACTTGGCGAGCACGCTGCCGAGCTTCTCCTGGAAGGCGACCTTGGCCAGACGCTCACGGAACTCGTCGAGGGAGATCTTCAGATCCTCCTCGTAGAAGAACTTGGCGTCGTCCAGGCGGGCGCGCACGACGCGCTCGTTACCATCAATCACGCGCTCGGCGTTCTCGGGCTTGCTGTTGGACACGATCACGAACTCACGCGTCAGCTTGCCCTCACCGTCATAGATCGGGAAGTAGCGCTGGTTGGTGAGCATGGACTCGCAGATAATCTCGTGCGGGACCTTGAGGAACTCCTCGTCGAAGGTACCGACGAGGACCGTCGGCCACTCGCAGAGGTTGATGACCTCCTCGAAGACCTTCTTGGGCGTGTCGACGTGGTAACCGGGACGGGCAGCCTCGACCTCGGCGATGCCGGCGAGGATGGCCTCGCGCCGGCGCTCGGCGGAAAGCACGCCGGCGTCCTCGAGCACCTGCTCGTAGACGGCGGGGTTGGCGACCACGTGGTCACCGGGGCCCAGGACGCGATGGCCGCGCGTGGTGTTGCCGCTCGTCACGTCGGCAAACGACACGGGCACGACGCCCTCGCCCAGAAGACAGCAGATCCAGCGGACCGGACGTACGAACGTGGCGTGCTCGTGGCCCCAGCGCTGAGAGCGGTAGTTGGGCCACTGCAGGCCGGCGATGGTCTTCTCGCACAGGGCCGTCAGGATCGGGGTAGCCGGGGCAGAAGGGATGTTCTTCTCGGCAAAGACGTACTCGCGGCCGTCGGTGTCCTCGCGACGCACCAGGTCCTCGGCAGCCACACCGCACTTGCGGGCAAAGCCCTGGGCGGCCTTGGTGGCGTTACCGTCGGCGTCGAAGGCGATGTTGGCCGCGGGGCCACGCTTGACCTCGTGAACCTCATCGGTCGCGGTGGCGACATCGGCAACGAGCGCGGCAAGACGACGCGGGCTCGAGATCACGCGGACCTCGCCGTGGGCCAGACCGGCCTCGTCAAGACCCTTGGCGATCATGGTGCCAAGCTGCTTGACGGCATTGTTCAGCGGTGCAGAGGGCATTTCCTCCGTACCGATCTCAAACAGGAAATCCTTAGCATCTGCCATGGCTTACGCCACCTCGCCTTCCTGGTCGGCATTCTCGTTGATTCCGGCGACCTCGGCCATGTAGGCCTCGCAGCACGCCTTGGCGACGGCGCGGACGCGCAGGATGTAGTTCGCGCGCTCGACCGCGGACAGCGCACCGCGGGCATCGAGCAGGTTGAAGGCATGGCTGCACTTCATGACGCAGTCATATGCCGGCAGCGGAAGCTTGCGCTCCAGGCAGGAGTGGCACTCGGCCTCGTAGTCGTCAAACTTCTGACGCATCATCTCGACGTTGGCGACCTCAAAGTTGTAGGCGCTGAACTCACGCTCGTTCTCCAGGAACACGTCACCGTAGGTCATGGGCTTACCGTCGGGCAGGTAGCTCCACACCAGGTCGTAGACCGAGTTGACGCCCTGTGCGTACATGGCGATACGCTCCAGGCCGTAGGTGATCTCGACGGGCACGGGGTCGACCTCGATGCCGCCCACCTGCTGGAAGTACGTGAACTGCGTGACCTCCATGCCGTTGAGCCAGACCTCCCAGCCAAGGCCCCAAGCACCGAGCGTCGGGCTCTCCCAGTCGTCCTCGACAAAGCGGACGTCATGGTCGTTGGGGTCCAGGCCGATGGCGGCCAGCGAACCCAGGTAGAGTTCCTGGGCATTGACCGGCGAGGGCTTGATGAGCACCTGGAACTGATAGTAGTGCTGCATGCGGTTGGGGTTCTCGCCGTAGCGGCCGTCGGCAGGACGGCGGCAGGGCTGCGCATAGCAGGTGCGCCACTCGGCGGGACCGAGCGAGCGCAGCGTGGTCGCGGTATGGAAGGTACCGGCACCGACCTCGGAGTCATAGGGCTGCATAATGACGCAGCCCTGCTCGCCCCAGTACTGCTGGAGGCGCAGGATGATGTCTTGGAAGGAAAGCGGTGAAGCGTTCATGCCTCTAATATCCCCTCGTCGAAACGATTACACGGTTAGGTACTGTACTATAGCGGTTTTTAGTCGATAGCGCCGATGCGGTTGAGCGGCCAGTAGCGCACAAGTGCCACGGCAATCAGATCGGAGCGGTCGACCGGGCCAAAGTAGCGGGAGTCGGCTGAGTTCTCGCGGTTGTCGCCCATCACCCACACACAATCGTCGGGGACGGTGTAGGGATAACTCACCTGGGCGCCGGGCGACTGGACAGACAACGGCCAGCTCTGGCCGGTCGTATAGTCCTCGTCGAGCGTCTGACCGTCGACAACGACCTTGCCATCCTGGAGGTCAACCGTCTGGCCGGCCGTGGCGATAACGCGCTTTACCAGCACATCATGCTCGGACGTGGCGTCGGGGTTGTGGAACACCACGATGTCGCCTTGGCTGACAGGCTGCCCAAGCTCAAGCGTCACCTTTTGCGCCAGAATCTGATCGCCAATCTCGATCGTGGACTCCATGGAGCCGGTGGGCACCACAAAGGGCTCGATCACAAACGTGCGGATCAGGAAAGTGGCGGCGAGCGCGATTGCGACGACCGCGATCCACTCAAAAGCGCTCCTCAGCGCGGAATGCTGCGATGAAACCATACTCACTCCTCGCTCTGCGAATACGAAGCGTCAAGGATATCCTGAGCGTACGCGCGCTCCTCGGGCGTGAGCCGTGCCGTCTCGATCAGATCGGGACGCCAACGACAGGTACGCTCGATGGCGTTCTTGCGACGCCAAGCATCGACCTTGGCGTGGTCGCCGCTCACGAGCACCGGAGGCACGCCCTCACCGTTAAACTCGGCAGGACGCGTGTACTGCGCGTACTCGAGCAGGCCTCCGTCCTCGGCGGTCGAGAACGACTCGTCCACGTTGCTCATCTCGTCGCCCAGGGCGCCGGGAATGAGGCGCACGACGGCATCGGCAACGACCATGGCGGGTAGCTCGCCACCCGTAAGCACGTAGTCGCCGATCGACAGACGCTCGTCGGCATATGCATACGCGCGCTCGTCGACGCCTTCGTAGCGGCTGCACACAAACAGCAGACGCTCGCTTTTGAGCAGACGCTCGGCCACATGCTGCGTAAAGGGCTCGCCACAGGGGGTAAAAAACACCACGGTGGGCTTGGGGCCCTCGGAGCTAATAGCCTCGATGGCCTCGGCAATAGGCTCGACCTTCATGAGCATGCCCTGCCCGCCTCCGTACGGCTCGTCATCGACGGTGCGATGGCGGTCGTGCGTCCAGTCGCGCAGGTTATACGCCTTAAAATCAAAAAGGCCGGCCTTGCGGGCACGGCCCAAGATCGACGTAGACATAACGGGCTCAAACATCTCGGGAAAGACCGAAAGGGTCTCGATTAGCATGTTGACCTCCCTACTTGTCCATATCGATCAAGCCGTCCATAACATGGACGGAAATTGTTCCTGTGTCGGGAAGATCGAGCACGACCTGCTCGATCACGGGAATCAGCACCTCGCCGTACCGATCGCCCTCGACAACCCAAACATCGTTGGCGGGCGTCGACATGATCTCGACGATCGAGCCGATCGAGCCAAAGCGCTCGTCGACCACCTCGCGACCCATCAGGTCGGTATAGGCGGCGTCGAGCGAATCGAGCTCAAAGTCATCGCGGTTAGCCAGAACATAGCAACCGGTAATGCCCTCGGCGGCCGTCAAGTCGTCAATACCCTCAAACGAGACCAGATCGCCATCGCCCGTATCGGTAACGGACATGACCGTACAAAAGCGGTCACGCTTGAGCGCCGGCGGCGTCAGGGCGACGCGCATACCCGGCTTCAATACAGAAGGAAGCCCCCGCAGCGGCTGCGCGAGGACCTCCCCCTTCCTTCCGTGCGGCTTGACCACACGGGCGATGTTTTTGTACTGGGACCTCAAGGTCCTAGCCCAGAACCTCTACCTCGACAGCGGTGTCGAGGCGAGCGGCCAGTGCACGGGCGAGCGTGCGAATGGCCTTGATGGTACGGCCACGACGGCCGATGACCTTAGCGACATCATCCTCGGCAACCGAAACCTCAATCGTAGAGGCGTCGTCACCATCGATGACCTCAAGGCTCACGGAATCCGGGTCGTCGACGATCTGAACAACGAGATATTCGACGAGATCGGCGATGCGATCTGAGAGCATTGCCTCACCCTCGAGCTGTGCAGCGTCAACCTCAGGCACGATTTACTCCTCGGCGCCCTCAGCGGCCTCAGCGGCAGCCTTAGCGGCCTCGGCCTCTTTGGCGAGCTGCTTCTTGGACTTCTTGACGACGGTCTCGGTCTTCTCGCCCTCGTTGGCGGCCTTGACCAGAGCGGCGACGGCGTCAGTGAGCTGCGCGCCCTTGGACTGCCAGTCGGCGATCTTCTCGAGATCGAGGTTAATGGTCTTGGGGGCGGTCATCGGGTTGTAGCGGCCAACCTCCTCGATGATACGACCGTCACGCGGGGCGCGGGAATCGGCGACGACGACACGGTAGTACGGACGCTTCTTAGCGCCGTGACGAGCAAGGCGAATCTTGACTGCCAAAGGAAACTCCTCCAACCAAGCAGCTTTAGGCTGCAACTACAAACAAACAGTTGAACATAATACGCCATCGACGCGGGCAGGTGAAGTCCGTGAGACCAACTTCTTCGGTGTAGTCGAAGGCAAATCCATATCTTAGACAAGAATTCGCGATTTGCAAGCACATCCACGCACCCCACATGAGCTGCGCGGTATACTCATGACATGGAAAGACGCGAACATACATACGGTTATGAGAATGCTGCGGGCGTCACGCCGCCGCCCTGGACGGGTCCGGCGGTGGGCCTGATGGACCTCGATGCGTTTTTTGCGAGCGTGGAGATGCTCGACCACCCCGAGTGGCGAGGCAAGCCGCTCATTGTGGGCGGCGATGCCGAATCACGCGGCGTCGTGTCCACATGTTCGTATGAGGCGCGTCGTTTTGGCGTGCATTCCGCCATGGCCTCGGCCGAAGCACGGCGTCTGTGCCCGCAGGCAATTTGGACACACGGGCACTTCGATCGCTACCGCGAGGTGAGCGCGCAGGTCATGGCGATTCTTGCCGACGAGACGCCGCGCGTGGAGCGCGTGTCCATCGACGAGGCCTTTATTGATATCACGCCGGGCCGCTTTGCGCCCGAGGACCCGCTGCTGGTGGCGCGGCGCATTAGCGATCGCGTGGCTGCGCTGGGAGTGACCTGCTCCATTGGCGTCGGCTGCAACAAGACGGTTGCCAAGATCGCGAGCGAGCGCGACAAACCGTTTGGTCTGACCATCGTACGCCCCGGCACGGAGCAGCGCTTCTTGGCCGCGCTGCCGGTGTCTGCGATGAGCGGTATCGGGCGCTCGGCCGAGGAGCGGCTGCGCCGCATGCGAATCTATACGCTGGGCGAGCTGTCGCGCGCGCCGGAGTCGACGTTGGCTGCAATCTTTGGCGTGAACGGCGAGCGTATGCGCCAGCGCGCGCTGGGTCTCGAGATTTCCGAGGTCACAAGCCTGGATGAGGAGCGCGAGGTCAAATCGGTGAGCAATGAGCGCACGTTCACGCGCGATCTGACCGAGCGTGGAGACATTGAGGCGGCGATTGCGCTGCTGGGCGAATCGGTTGGGCGCCGTCTGCGCCGCCAGGGGCTTACGGGCGGCACCGTGACACTCAAGCTCAAATACTCTTACGGCAGTGGTCGCACGGCACAGCGCAGGCTTTCCCACCCCACCGATGACGAGAACATCTTTGTGGCCGTAGCACTCGAGTTGCTCGACAACATCTGGCAGGAAGGTATGCACGTACGCCTGGCCGGCATCGGCATGAGCGACTTCAACCACCAGGGCGGCATCCAAACCGACCTGTTTTGCGAAGTGGATGACCGCGGCGCCCAGTCGAGCGACCGCCGCGACCTCTCCGTCGCCATAGACGCCGTCCGAGACAAATTCGGCGACGCAGCCCTAACCTTCGGCCGCCAATCCCGCTTCAACGATTAGCTACTTTTTGGCAAAAAGAAAGCCGGGCAGCTGCAGATGCTGCAACTGCCCGGCGAAATGCGCGAGGGTAGCTAAAAGAGCCCCGTCCCACATTAACTACTAGAGGAGGTCGAGGGGAAGCTGGGGGGCGTCGCCCCAGAGCTTCTCGAGTCGGTAGAACTCGCGGGCCTCGGGGGTGAAGACGTGGACGACGACCGAGCCGTAGTCCATGAGCATCCAGGTCTTCTGCTCGCGGCCCTCGATGGAGAACGGGTGCTCACTGCAAGCCTCGGCGACCTTCTCCTCGATCTCATCGACGATCGAGTCGACCTGGCGGTTATTGGTGCCGGTGGCAAGGACAAAGTAGTCGCACACGTCGGAGAGCTCGGTCAGGTCGAGCACCTGCACGTCCTCGCCCTTCTTATCGTAGGCGGCCTGCGCGGCGGCGCGGGCAACGTCCTCGGCTGCCACGCCGCTCGTGGACAGCGAAGCGGCAGTGCGGTCAGACGTGGCAACGAAGCTCTTGTGCCCCACACCCTCAAGAATCTGCTCGTCAGTCATGGTCTCGTCGGCCATGGAATACCTCTTTCTCGACAGCCCGAGCTAGCGCAGCTGGGCGTAATGGTTATAAATCGTAATTGCCGTGGGATAAAGATAGCGTCCGGACTGGATTACATAGACCAGACCCTGCGCAAAACAGGAGAAGAACAACTCATCGAGCGAGGACTTCCCCACCATCTTGCGCAGCGCATGGGCATAGTCGCCATGACGGTTGGGCTCGATGGCATCGGCCACAAAGACCACCATATCGAGCGGCGTCATATCGCAAGCGCCTACCGTGTGACGGTCGACAGCTTGAAAGACCGCCGGCGACAGCTCGGGAAAGAGCTGCGGAAGCTCATAGGCGGCAACCGGGCCATGGAGCAGCGGCGTCGCGGCAGAGGGCGAACCGGCGACCTTGATGCCATAGTGCAGCGCGCGGGCCACGAGCTCATCATCGGAGAGCACCTTATCCCAGTCGTGGATCAGGCCGGCGGCAGCGGCATCAAGGCGATCGACACCGTACACCTCGGCCAGATGCAACGCGGTCTCGGCAACGCCCAACGAATGCACATAGCGCTTGCGCTTATCCTTCATGCGCACGTCGAGCAGCTCTTGAATGCGCTTGAGCAGCGCGCGCTCATCGCCCTCAAACTGATCCTCTACCGACAACGTTCTCCCCCATCACTCAAAATCTTCTTGACCCAGATCGGCATACAGACCGCGCTTGCGAATGTAGCCGAGCACGGACTCGCTCGTAAGATAGCGCGCGCTCATGCCGCGGGCAACCCGCTTGCGAATGTTGGTCGAGCTAATCGCCAGCGCCGGAATCTGGATATAGCGCACGTCGAACGGCAGGCCCGACTCTTTAATCCGCGCGCGAGCTGTATCGATATCAAAACCGGGACGTGTCGCGGCAATAAAAGTTGCCAGCTCGGCAATTTCGTCGGCATTATGCCAGGTCACAATATCGATAATTGCATCGGCGCCCGTAATAAAGTAGAGCTTTACCTGTGGCGGGTAAAACTCGCGCAGGGCGCGCAGCGTATCGGCTGTGTAGGTGACACCGGCACGATCGATTTCGAACCGGCTCGCCAAAAAGGCGGGGTTCGCGGCAGTCGCGAGGACCGTCATGGCATAACGGTCCTCAGCAGGCGTCACCGGTTTGTCGAGCTTAAAGGCGGGAGAGCCCGCCGGCATAAAGAGCACGGCATCCAGGTCGAGCGACTCGCGCGCCTGCTCGGCGGTCACCAGGTGACCGTAATGGATCGGGTCGAAGGTGCCGCCCATAATGCCAAGCCTAAACTCCCGCCCATCCTTGATGGGCAGCTCGGGCAAACCGATTCCACCGCGCAGCGACATGGTCTACTCGCCCTCCGGGGTCTCGACATCGTCGGCGAGGCCTGCCACATCGATAACCTCGACGTTCTCGTCCGTGGCGTCTGCCACCTCAACGACCTCGACGGCGTCCTCGAGCTCGTCCTCGTACTCAGAGAAGTCCTCGGCGCCCTCAAAGTCAAAGGCGCGCTGGCAGATGCGGACTTCGTCACCCGCACGGCAGCCGGCCTTCTCGAGCGCATCGTCAACGCCCATGCGAGCAAACTTATGCTGCAGGTAGATGACGGCCTCCTCGTTTTCCCAGTCGGTCTGAATGACCATGCGCTCGATCGCGCGACCCACGACGCGGAAGGCGTGAGGCTCTTCCTGGACAATACGGAAACGCTTCTCGCGCTGCAGGCGGCGGCGCTCCCACTCGTCATCACGAAGATCGACCGGCTCATCGGATACCGCAAGCTCGGCGCGGAGCTTAGCTACCTGCTCGCCCACGGCAAGCATCAGCGTGTTAAGGCCAGCACCCGTCACGGCAGACACCGCAAAGAACATATGCCCGTCGTCGAGCGCCGCGCGCTTCAGGTCGGCAATCTTGTCGGCCGTACCCGGCGCATCGCACTTGTTGGCGACGACGATCTGCGGACGCTCCGAAAGCTCGGCACCATACTGCTCGAGCTCGCGGTTGATAATACGGTAATCCTCGACCGGGTCGCGATCCTCAAAGCCGCCCGTCATATCGACGACATGCATGATTAGCGCCGTGCGCTCGATGTGACGCAGGAACTGATGGCCCAGGCCCTTGCCCACGCTCGCGCCCTCAATGAGGCCGGGAACGTCGGCAACGACATAGGAGTACTCGCCGGCGCGCACCATGCCGAGGTTGGGCACGAGCGTGGTAAACGGGTAGTCGGCGATCTTGGGGCGGGCGGCACTCATGCGCGCGATGAGCGAGGACTTGCCCACCGAAGGGAAGCCCACGAGCGCAGCATCGGCCATGAGCTTCATCTCGAGCTCGATCCAGTGCTCCTCGGCCGGCTCACCCAGCTGGGCGAACGCGGGCGCGCGGCGCACCGACGTCACAAAGTGCGTATTGCCCAGGCCGCCGGCGCCACCGGGAGCCACGACAACGCGCTCACCATCGTGTACCAGGTCGGCAATCTCGAACATCGGGGTCTGCGTCTCGGGGTCGAGCTCGCGCACCACGGTGCCCATGGGAACCTTGAGGATCAGGTCCTCGCCGCTCTTGCCGTTGCGGCGGGCGCCCTGACCGTGCGTACCACGCTCGGCGCGGAAGTGATGCTTAAAGCGGTAATCGATCAGCGAAGACAGCTGAGCATCGGCCTGGATGACGACATTGCCGCCACGACCGCCGTCGCCGCCATCGGGGCCGCCCTTGGGGACAAATGCCTCGCGCCTAAACGACATGCATCCGGCTCCGCCGTCGCCGCCGCACACGTTAATGCGGCTGATATCGGTGAACTGTGACAACAGAATCGCCTCCTACAAAAAAGAGGGAGACCCTTGAATCCTAAAACTCAAGTGCCTCCCACATATGTGCTCTATGAAGGGTGAATTACGCGTTCGCGAGCGGGCGTACGCTGACCCTGTGCTTGATACCCTTGTGGAACTCAACGGTACCGTCGACCAGCGCGAACAGCGTGTCGTCCTTGCCACGGCCAACGTTCTCACCCGGGTGGATGTGCGTGCCGTGCTGACGGACGAGAATCGTGCCCGTGGTTACCGTCTGGCCGGCGAAGCGCTTCGTGCCAAGGCGCTGACCGCGGGAGTCACGGCCATTACGGGAGGAACCGAGTCCTTTTTTGTGTGCCATTGTGTATACCTACTCTTTCGTTACGAGTGTAATCTACTCGGCGACGGGAGCCTCGGCAACAGCCTCGGCCTCTGCCTTGACAGCCTTCTTGGCGCGGGACGTAGCCTGGACCTTCACGATCTTCAGCTTGGTGAGCTGCTGACGGTGACCCTTCAGACGACGATAGCGCTTACGCTTGTGGAACTTGAAGACCAGCTGCTTCTCGCCCTTGAACTGCTCAACGATCTGAGCGGTAACCTTGGCCTTGGCCAGCTTGTCGGGATCGGTGACGATCTTCTTACCATCGTTGAGGAAGATGACCGGCAGGGTGACCTTGTCGCCCTCATTGCCCTCGATCTTCTCGACGGTGATGACATCGTCGGTGGCGACCTTGTACTGCTTGCCGCCCGTGTTAACGATTGCGTACATGTTTACTTGCCCTTCATGCATCAGTTAGTGCAACAGCCGAATATAGTAGCAGGCGAAAATACCCCCGTCAACGAGTATGTGGAGCAAATCCACAAGTTCGCACAGGTATGGGGCTGACGAGTCGGCCCTCGTCGTCCTCGCATGCTTGATTCTGACGCTCGACATCGTAGGAGCAGATGGTCACGAGGTCTTGCATACCGGTGGAAACAATAGGTGCATCGACGCCCGGGGTCAAGCCCTGCAACAAAACATCAGCAGCAGAAAGCAAAATTTCCGGACGCATGGAGCCCTCGTTGTCGGCATGGGTGTCGAGCATGAGTACCAGATGGTCCGAGCTCTCCCCCGCCGTGAGCTCATAGCCCACGAGCGTATGGTCCAGATCCAGGCGCTTGCTCTTTTTGCCGCGCGCGTAGTCGATGCCATGGCCCGCGCGCAGCGTATCGATCGCGGCGCGCACCTCATCGGCGCTCACGGGAGCCTCGGGGTCCAGGTGCAGGTCGATACGATACGACAGGCGCGTGAGCTGCGCCGTCAGTGCCGGCGTGCGCACGTCAATGTAGGAGGCCTCGATGGGCGCCAGATCGGCCGGGGACGCCGCGGCCAGGCGTTCAAACGCCTCGTCGAGCGCGACGAACTCGGTCATAAACAGGTCATACCACTCGCAGGTCGACGACGTACCCACCGGCAGCGCCGACGAGAAGCCCACGCGCATGTGCGGAGAGAAACCCTGCGTGACGGCATAGGGCAGCCCCGCACGGCGCACGATGCGCTCAATGGTATGAATTACTTCGAGATGGCCCAGGTACTTAAGGCGATCGCGCTTGCCGTAGCGAACGCGCAGCCTAAAGAGCGTGGGATTGTCGGTCAGGCGCTCACTCATGCGCGATCACCCATCAATACATTCTTGGCATGGAGCGTGGGACAGATACCGCAGCCGGTGCACGACGTGCGGGTGCAATCGGGGGTCGTGACGCCCTCGAGCGAGCGACGGTACTCGCGCTCGAGGAAGCCGCGCGAGCAGCCGGGGCTCACGTGCTCCCAGGGCAGGCGCCAATCCAGCTCGTAGGGCAGGTGCACGAGCTCGTTGAGATCGATGCCGTTTTTGGCGGCGGCTGCCTTCCAGTTGTCGAGCGAGAAGTGCTCCACCCAGGCGTCAAAGCGCGAGCCCGCGCGCCAGGCATCGATGATGACGGGCGTCATATCGCGACCGGCACGAGACAGCGCGGCCTCGATGAGCGAGGTCTCGGCATCGTGATAGTGAACGCGGACGGCGCGGTTACGCACGCTCGTGATAAGCAGCTTTTGGCGGCGCTTGACGTCGTCGTAGTCGAGCTGCGGGCACCACTGGAACGCGGTGGCCGCCTTGGGGATAAAGACGGAAACCGAGATAGACACCGAGATGGAACCGCGGCGCGCCTTGGGCACCACGGAGCGGCCGAGCTCCAGCACATGATCGGCCAGATTGGCGATGGCAACGATGTCCTCGTCGCGCTCGCCGGGAAGGCCCATCATAAAGTAGAGCTTCATGCGGTTCCAGCCGGCCTCGAAGGCCGCCTTGGCCGCGCGATCGAGGTCCTCCTCGGTCACGTTCTTGTTGATGATATCGCGCATGCGCTGGCTGCCGGCCTCGGGCGCAAACGTCAGGCCACCCTTCTTTTCGCCGGCGACCGACTCGGCCATATCCACGCCAAACGAATCCAGGCGCTGCGACGGAATGGACACGCGGATGCCCGTGTCCTCCAGGCGTCGGTTGAGCCTTCCGAGCACATCGCGGATGCACGAGTGATCGGTGGTCGAAAGCGAGGTGAGCGACACCTCGTCATAGCCGGTCTTTTCCAGGCCCTGAATCACCGAGGACACGATCTGGTCTGCCGAACGCTCACGCACCGGACGATACGTCATGCCCGCCTGGCAAAAACGACAGCCGCGCGCACAACCACGCAGGATCTCGATGGATAGGCGGTCGTGGACCAGCTGAGCATACGGAACGCACGACTGCGAGAGTGGATTGGTGGCACCAAAGTCCTCGACGACGCGCTTGTACACCACCGGCGGTACGTCCTTGCCCTCGCGCGGCACGGTATAGCCATGCGGCGAGCAGGGTTCGTCGTGGCACACCTCGTACAGGGACGGCACATAGGTTCCGGCGACGGTCGCAAGCTTCTCGACGATCTGGGCACGCGAGACGCCCTCATCGCGCATACGACGATGCAGCTGGCAGATCTCGAGCAGCGACTCCTCGCCCTCGCCGATCAGGATGGCATCGAAGAAAGCCGCATACGGCTCGGGGTTGTACACCGAAGGACCGCCGGCGACGATGATGGGATCGTCCTCGGTGCGGTCGGCCGCCAGCAGCGGAATGCCGGCGAGATCGAGTGCCTCGAGGAAGTTCGTGACGGCCATCTCGTGCGGCACGTGCATGCCGACGATGTCAAACGAAGCGACCGGCGCCGCGCCCTCGAGCGACAGCAGCGGGATGCCCGCTTCGCGCATGGCGTCGCCCATATCGGGCCACGGCACATAGCCGCGCTCGCAGGAGATGCCCTCGGCCTGGTTGAGGATGTTGTAGAGGATGGCGATGCCCTGGTTGGGCAGACCGACCTCGTACACGTCCGGATAGATCATGCAGCAGCGATAGTCGGCATCGGCCTTGGAAAGGGTGCCCCACTCGTGGTCGATATAGCGGCTCGGCTTTTCGACCTTGGCGAGCAGCGGCTCGATCAGATGAAAACAGTCTTGGTATGGAACGCGCAAAAGAAACCCCTAAGCAGCGAGATCGGATGCATCCTCAAAAGGATCCATGGGACGGGTGGCGCCGGCAACCGTGGTCACCAGGTCACGGACGCGCGAAAAGGTAGCGGCGGCCACCTCGTTGGCGCGGCTGTAGTCGATGTCGCGCTCGTAGAGCGAAACGAGCGCACGACCCATGCCGTAGGTGCCGACGGCGGCGGAGAGCGCCTTGACGGCAAAGCCGATATGCGGCGTCTGCTTCACCAGCGCACGGGTCACGGCGCGGATCGCCAGGCCGCCGGCGAGCACGCCCGCGACCTCATAGCCGCGCTCGGGCTTAATGCCGCGCCCGAAGATTGCCGCGAGCTCAAAGACCATGCCCACCTGCGCGAGCGCCATAACGGGATAGTCGGCGCCCGGCAAAAACACGAGCGCACCGGTCGCCATATTGGTCAGCGCGCACGAGGTGATAATGCGGTTGGCGGCGGCGATGCGCATAAAGGCAAAGTTGGCCGCAAAGGCCGTCTCCTTGTCCGTGCGATCGAGGATCCAGCGGGCAAGCGTCTCGAGCAGATACGTCTTGTCGGTAGCCGCCACCACGCCGAGCATGGGCGTGGGAGCCTCGATGAACGGCACCTCGACGGCAGACTCGGCAAGCACGCATACGGGCGCGCCAGCAATCACAAGCTCCTGAACGGCGCTCTCCAAGCGGTCGGAGCCGCACGAAAGCACCAGCACCACGTCCGTATCGGCCTTGGGAACGATGCGATCCTCCCCCAGGCGCTCAACGCGGACAATGCCCGAGGTCGTCTGCGGAACAAAGGCATCGCGAACCGTCTCGACCAAAAAACGCGAGGCAGTCGAATCCAGGTAGACCGAAACGCGCACCGGCGTATCGGAGTCCTTCTTGGTGGTCGCGCCCATCTTAAAGACGCGGGTCAGCTTGTCTACGGGAATCTTCATAGCAAACCCCTCCAGCGGTTACGCGGCGCCCGAACGATGCCGCCATATGGATTGTACGATACCCACCGTCAGAAGCTGAATCATCATCGACGACGAACCAAAGCTAATAAACGGCAGCGGAATACCGGTAATCGGCATCATGCCAATGCACATGCCGATATTCTCGAAGGTCTGAAATGCCCACATGCCGACGATGCCCACGCACGACAGGCGCAAGAAGAGCGACTCGCACTTAAAGGCGACGCGAATCGTCGAAAAGATGAGCAGCACGTAGAGGCACAGGAGCAAAAAGGAGCCGCAGAAGCCGAACGTCTCGGACAGAAAGGCGAAGACGAAGTCGGTGTGGAACTCGGGCAAAAAGCCGCCGGCCGACTGCGTCGCATGGCCCAGTCCCTTACCAAAGAAGCCACCCGAACCAACCGCGATAAGTGACTGCTGCAGGTTATAGGCATCGTCCGAATCGGCATTCTCGGGGTCGATGAAGACCGTCAAGCGGTTCATCTGGTACTGCTTGATGAGTACGTCGTGGCCCAGGATCGAGTCGAAGACCGAGTCGAGCGCCAAGATGAGCGCGACAAGGCCCACGAGCAGGGCCAAGGTCGACAGTACCCATTCGCGGCGCGCGCCACTCATGCAGATGACGATAGCGCCCGAGACCAAAACGACCAAGCCGGAGCCCAAGTCACCCATGGCGACGACGGCCAAAAACGGAATGGAGAGCATGCCGCAGAGCTTGACGTAATCGCGAGCGGAATCGATGCGCCCGTTGTACTGCGAACCGAGCGTGGCGATAAAGAAGATCGTAATGAGCTTGGCAAGCTCAACGGGTTGGAAGGTCAATCCGATACCGGGAATCTTGATCCATCCCGTCATACCCAAGCCGCCCGTGTATGACAGGCCCGGAATCTTGGGCGAAAAGATCACGATAAGGTCGATCACGAGCAATGCCGTCGAGAAATTAGAGATGCCGCGCAGGTCGGTGCGCCACACGAGCACAGCTAAAACGGCACCGATGCCAATACCCAGCAGGTGGCGCGAAAACGAGGCATCGGCCTTAAACTGCGAGGCCGACCAGATGATGATGGCGCCGTAGGTAACGAGCGCCACGGTCGCCAGCAACACGCCGATGTGCACCTTTTGACGAAACGTTCCGCGCGATGCGGAAATCTGCTTGTTGACGCGGTCCAGGCTGCTGCGAGAGCCGGTCTTGGTAGAGCGGAACAGGTCCGCCGGCGAAAAGTCCATCGCAACCTCCTATCGAACCGAGGAATCGCCCGTAGCCGTCGACGTGTCAGGCTCGTCATAAATCGCACCGAGGACATCGCGCACGACATGCAGCGCGGTATCGGAACCGCCGCCGCCCTGCTCCAGGACGGTGACGATCACGTACTTGGGATCGTCGGCCGGCGCATAGGCGCAAAACCACGCGTAATCGTCCTCGCCGCTTTTCTCGCCCGTGCCGGACTTGCCGTAGACCGTAGGGGTCAGGGAGTTAAAATGCGCGGCGGTCGAAGTCGACGCCGAGTAGATCACGTCGTGCATGCCGTTACGGACCAGCGTCAGGTCGGCATCGCTGTTAATTTGAGCCTCCAGGCGCTTCTTTTTGCCCTTGCCGTTGTACTTGCAGGCGTCGCCGTCGCCATCGCGTGAGACGGCCGACAAAAACACATGCGGCACGTACTGCTTGCCGCCGTTGGCAAGGCCCATGTAGGCGCACGCCATCTGCAGCGGTGTCACCAAAATGTCGCCCTGCCCAATGGCAATGTTGGTCATGTCGCCGGCGTTCCACTTGCGGTCTTCGGCCGAGGCATCGGTAAAGTAGGACTCTTTCCACTCGGCATCGGGAATGCGGCCCGCGCCCTCACTTGGCAGGTCGATACCGCAAGTCTTGCCCAGACCCCAACGGCGAAAGACCTCCTGCAGGCCCTCGGAATGCTGGTCGTCGTAAAAGAACGCCTTGCCCATGTCGTAGAACACGGGGTCGCAGGAGTTGGCGATACCAGACTGAAGCGTCATCGTGCCATGGCCGGAGTGCAGCCAGCAGTACTTACCCCAAGACTTACCCAAACCGGTCCAATAGCCCGTGCAGTCGGTCGTCTGACCCGAAGTGTAGGTGCCAAACTCAAGGCCCGCCAAGGCCGAGAGCGGTTTGATGGTCGAGGCCGACATGTACTGGCCGCTGATGGCGCGGTTGAGCAGCGGATGCGAGCCCTCGTCATCGTTGAGCTCGGTCCACACGTCGTTGGAGACACCGCCGATAAACACCGACGGATCGAACTTGGGCTCACTCGCCATGCCCAGGATCTCGCCGTTGTTGGGATCGAGGCACACCACGGCGCCGTTGCCGGCGTTGCTGTAGCCCGTGGTCTTGGCAAGCTCGATGGCACTTGCCAGCGCCGTCTCGCAAGCCTGCTGAATCTTGAGGTCGAGCGTGAGCTTAATATCCGAGCCGGCCTTGGCGGGCACGGCGCCGGCCTGACCGGTCACGTTACCCGAGGCATCGACCTTAACGGTCTGCTCACCGCGGATACCCTGCAGCAGGTTCTCGTAGTAGCTCTCGACGCCCGCCTGGCCCACGATATCGCCCGACTGGTACGTAATCTGACCGGCAGAGGCGTCGTCGTTGCCAGAGGACTTCTTGTTCTGCGCCTCGAGCTGCTCAGAGGTAATGGTACCGGTGTAGCCCAAGATGTGGCAGGCGGTCTCGCCATACGGGTACTGACGCTCGGTGCGCTCGGCGATCTTCACGCCCGGAAACTCACCGGCATGCTCCTGGATATAGGCGACCGTGGAGCGACGCACATCGGTGGCGATAGTGTGAAGGCTCTGGGCGCCCTCTGAATTGTCTTGAATGTTGCGCAGCACCGCGACGTAGGGCATGCCGAGCACATTGGCCAGATGATGCACCAGCACGGTGTCGTCAGCCAGGTCGCGATAGGCGACGACGGCAAGCGAGGGACGGTTTTGCACGAGCGCCACGCCGTTGCGGTCGAGGATGCGCCCGCGCACGGCAGGCGTGGTGACGGTGCGGGTCTGATTGCTCTTGGCCTGCTTGTCGTAATAGTCCGACGAGACCATCTGCATGCCCCACAGCTTGACGGCGAGCGCGGCAAACATCGCGCCCACGCCGGTGGTGAGGATAGAGAAGCGGCCCTTAAATGCCGTCGCGGCCGTATTGCCCTCGCCCTCGGTGGCGCGAGGGCTGGTGCCGTGCTGCGTATCGTAGGTAAAACGGGAATCACCGCGGCGCATGATGACGAGCGCGACCACAATGGCCACGACCAACACGATACCGGCGATGATGACCGTCAGCTGGGAAGACATCTATGGGCCTCCCCTATTTGAGCTTTCGGGTCTTGGGCTTAAAGCGCATGCCCGTCTGGCGGTTACCGCGTGCGGAGAATCCGTAACCGGCCTGCGGCGCGGCGCCGGACATCAAAAACGGAATGGCGACCAGGCCCGTCAGAACCGAAGACGGCAGGGCATGCCCAAAAATGGCAACCACAAAGCTCGTCTCCAAACCCATAAAGAGCAAGATAATGCTGTACACCACGTTGATGGCGAGTGCGAAGGCGCCAACGGTGATGCTGCGCGCGCTCGGACTGCCGCCCACCTGACCGGCGGCGCTATGCACCAGGGCAAAGCTTCCCACCGTCAGCAGCAGCGACATAACGCCCACCGGCACCGATGCCGACAGGTCATAGAACAGGCCGCTGCAAAAGCCGCAGACAACGGCGCGCGTGGGGTCGCCCGAGAAGACGCCCAGGCACACCAGGATAATCATAAAGTTGACGCGCCCGCCCGCGATAGAGATCTGCGGTGCCAGGCCCACCTGCAGCAGCACGCACACGACGGCCGCAATCGCAAACGTACGGGAGCTCGCCCCCTGCTCGTGAAGATCCATGGACGTGCCTCCCTATTCGCTCGAACCCGAGTCGGTCGTATCGGACGAATCGGAGCTGTCGTCCGAGCTCTCGTCCTTGGTCTTGGTCGCCGCATCGCGCGAGGTGCCCTGCGGCGTGCTGTTGGCCGTATTCACATCATCGTCCGAGGCCGACTGCTCGTCGGTCAGCGAGGTAATGACCAACACTTCCTCGTTGTTCTCGGCCGTGGTCTGCGCGCGCACCACGATGGTGTAGTACACGTCGTTGGCCGACTTCTCGACCGAGGACACGGTACCCAGCGGCAGGCCCTTAGGGAACACGCCGCCGATGCCCGAGGTCACGATGATATCGCCCACCTTGACATCGGAGTCGACGCTTACGTAATCGAGACGCAGGGTGCCGTCGGGCTGGCCCTGAAGCATGCCCTGGGCGCGCGTGTCCTGCACCATGGCGGACACGCCCGAGTTCTCGTCACCAATCAGGCGCACGGTGGAAGTCTTGGCCGAGACCTCGATAATCTGGCCGATAACACCGGCAGAGCTCGTCACGGGCATATTGATGGCAAGACCGTCGGCAGAACCCTTGTCGATGGTGACCGTCGAGGTCCAGGCATCGCCCGAAGCGCCCACGATGCGCGCGGCGGTCGACTTGAGGTTATAGGTCGACTGCAGGCCGACCAGGCCCTCAAGGCGCTCGGCGGTCTTTTGCGCCTCGGAGAGCTCCGCCACCTTGGAGGTCAGCTCCTCGTTTTGCTTTTTAAGGTCTGCAAGCGTGTCCTGCGAGGCGGTGAGATTCGAAAAAACGTTGCCGATGGCGTTAAACGGCGTCGCCACCGCCGAGCCCACAAAGCGCACCGGCGAGGTAATCGTCGTCACGCCCGAGCGCACGGCATGAATCGGCCCCGCCTCGCCCTCACGAATGTAAAACGTGAGCAGCAAGACCGAAATCACACTGAAAACAATCAACGGGCGCATACCCGTTGATTGTCGCTTGGTATTCAGATTTGAAGAGAAACCCGAAGATCGTGCCAAATGGAATCCACCTTTTGGAAATTAAGCATTGGTCTGGACGAAGCCGCCGTCAAATGCGTTGGCCTCGAGCACGCGGGCACAGCCGTTGACGACGTTGTCGAGCGCCGTGGGGCTGACGTTGACCGAAACGCCGGTCTCGTCGCGCAGGCGAACGTCAAGGCCGCGCAGCAACGCGCCGCCGCCGGTCAGCAAAATGCCGTAGTACATAAGGTCCGAGGCCAGATCGGGCGGTGTGGCGTCCAAGGCGTCCTTAACGGCCTTGGCCATCTCGTCGAGCGGCTTGTTGAGGGCACGGCGGATCTCCTCGCTCTCAATACGAACCGTCTTGGGCAGGCCCGTGATGACATCGCGGCCGTTGACCTCGACATCGAGCTCGTCCTTAAGCGGCACGGCGGAGCCGACCTTGATTTTAATGTCCTCGGCCGTACGCTCGCCGATGGCCAGGTTATAGGCATCGCGAACATGCGTGAGGATTGCCTGATCGAACTCGTCGCCGGCAATACGAATGGACTGGGAAACGACGATACCGCCCATGGCGATAACGGCGACCTCGGTGGTACCGCCGCCGATGTCGATGACCATGGAGCCGGTGGGCTCCTCGACGGGCAGGTCGGCGCCGATGGCGGCCGCCATGGGCTCCTCGATCAGGTAGGCCTGGCGAGCGCCGGCCTGGATCGTGGCCTCAAAGACGGCGCGCTTCTCGACCGATGTGACGCCGGAGGGGACGCACACGACGACGCGCGGACGCGGGGTCCACGGATAGCGCTTCTCGGACGCCTTGTCGATAAAATAGCGAAGCATGGCCTCGGTAACATCGAAGTCGGCGATGACGCCGTCCTTAAGGGGGCGAACGGCCACGATGTTGCCGGGCGTACGGCCGAGCATGCGCTTGGCCTCGATGCCGACCGCCAGAATGCGCTCGTCGTTTTTGTCGATGGCAACGACAGAGGGCTCGCGGATGACGATACCCTTGCCGCGCACGGAGACAAGCGTGTTGGCGGTGCCGAGGTCGATGGCAAGATCGCCCGCGTAGCTACCGAAGAACATATCCATCAAAGAAAACAACGCAACTCCTGATGTGTTGGATGATTGCTGGAAAACCTAATAGCTCATACTAGCGCAAACCCGGCACCCCGCTCGCGGCGAGGCACCGGGCATGGCCAAACCCCATAAGGTCACTACTGGTTATCGGCAGCCGAGAAATCGATATCGAACGAGGACACGGCCCAACCGATATGGTTGTCGGAGCGCACGAATTTGACGGTGTACTCCTGCTCGCCGCCCTTGGACAGCGAAGCCTTCACCTTGGCGGTGGTCTCGGTCATGGACTGGTCCATGCCCTCGACAGAGACGGTGGCGCCCTGCGGAATCGAGGAGATGATCATCGCCTTGGCGTCCTCGGACAGGCTCGAGGCCAGGCAGGACTCGGCCTTGGCGGTGTCACCGTCGCCGGCAGCCTGGAACAGATCGGTGATGACGGACTCCTGCGAGGGGAAGCCCAGGCCGCGCGTGTAGGCAAAGCCCAGACCGCCTGCGGCGATCACGATCAGCAGAAGCAGGACCAAAAACACCTTGAGACCCGTGTGACGGTGACGGCGGCGGACCTTGGCCTGCTTGCGGTCCTGCTGGACCATCTCGGACTCAGACAGCGTAAAGAAGCCGGTGTCTGAGGGATCGGGCATAAACTGGCCGGTCGCGCCCGTGGGATCGAGCGGGTCGACGGCAGGCGCGTCCATCGAGGGCGCCGGAGCCGTAGCCATGGCGGTCTGGGCCGAAAGCGCGGCAAGCGAATCGTGTACGCGGGCGAGCTCGTCGGACTGCTCGGGCGTGAGCTGGTAGATGCCGTCTGCGGTGGCGGCGTTAAAGGCGTCGAGCGCCTCTGAAGGACGACCGGCGGCAGAGAGCGCCTCGCCCATGCCGGCGTTCAGCGCGCGGCTGTCGTCGCGCGGACCGGCAAAATCGATGGCCGTGCGATAGGTCTCCACGGCGTCTGCCGGGCGGCCAAGCTTGATGAAGCAGCGGCCGAGATCGCCAAGGGCTGCAGCGGGAGCCGGGTTGGCGCCATCGATGGCGGCCTGACGGAAGGCGGTGCCGGCGTTGGCGTAGTCACCCGACTGGAAGAGCGCGTTGCCAAGCCCCAGGTAGGCCTTAAAGGGCGTTGCGTAGGATGCGTCCTGGGTGGCGGCGGAGAAGGCCTGGGCAGCCGTGGTGTAATCGCCCACGGCGGCAAGCGCCTTGCCGCGGTTGGTGAGCAGCGCGCCGCGCTTGCCGTAGGTGCCGTCGTTAAGGGCGGCGGCATAGGCCTCGGCGGCCTCGGCGTACATACCCAGGTGCATCAGGGCATTGCCGCGCAGATGGTCGGCCTCGCCCATGATCTCGCTGGGAGTCTTTGCCGCACCGAGCATCTGGGCGGCAGCGGAAAAATCACCGGCGCGATAAGCGGCGCGGCCCTGTTGGATCAGCTGGCTATTCAAGGAAGTCCCCTTTTACTCGTGAACGATCTCGACGTGGACGATCTCGTCGCCGGCACGCAGCTGCGAAATCACGTCGAGGCCCTCGACCGTGGTACCGAAGACGGTATAGCCGGAGTCGAGGTTGTGCTGGGCGCCCAGGCAGAAGTAGAACTGCGAGCCCGCGGAATCGGGATCCATGGAACGCGCCATGGCGAGCGCGCCGTCCACATGGCTGTTGCGCGGGTTGGTGGCGAACTCGCCCTTGATGCAGTAGCCGGGGCCACCGGTTCCGGGCATGCCGTCGGGACCCTCAAGGCCGGCGGCGACGTCCGCACCGGACATATCGCGGGTGTTGGGGTCGCCGCCCTGGATCACAAAGCCGGGCACATAGCGATGAAACTTAAGGCCGTCATAGAAGCCCATCGTGGAAAGCTCGCAGAAGTTCGCCACATGGATGGGAGCGCCCTCGCCGTCAAACTTGACCTTGATCGTGCCCTTCGACGTCTCGATGATCGCGCACTCGTCACCAGCGAGCTGGTACTCGGGCGTGTAAAGCTCTTTCTTAAAACCAAACATGTGGTTCCTTCCTCGTGCGTTTAAAGCATATTTGTACGAATTGTAGCAATAAGCACGGGCTTCCATCAATTGCGCACGCAGGTTATGCCGCCGGAGGGCAACAAATTACGAACGCGGCTGCGGCTTCCAGGCGCTCACGTTGGCATCGTACTGGTTAAGGGCGCTGTTGCCGCCCTGTGCGATGGGCGCCAGAATCTCGCTCTGACGGGCGCTCAGCGACTCGCCATCGGGAATGGACAGCGAGATATCCCAGCTTTGGCAGATCATGTCGACGCGCTCGTACATCCACTCGGTAAGCTGCTTTAGATGCTCGATATCCTCCGCGTAGACGGTATCGTCCTGCACCTTAAGGTTGTTGAGCTCGTCTTGGGTCTTTTTGATCTGGTCACGCAGGGCGTAAGCACTCTGCGACAACTCCTGACGCGTAGAAAGCGGTGTGCGAAGATAGCCGCTGTTAAACGAGTCGATGACCTCGCCGATCTGGTCATCGTCGCTATACGACACGATGGTCTGGTACAGCCCGTCGAGCTTGGTATAGAGCTGGTCGTCGGAAAGGACAGTCTCCTCTTGAACGACCTCCGCGGTATCGTCGGACTTGGTGTCGTCCTCGGTAGCCTCGCCTTTCTGGCGTGAGGGGAAAGCGGTCTTGGCCGCCTGGCCAAACTGATCGTAGAAGCCCGGCATGACGCCCATGGGATCCGCCGTCACAAACCAATAGGCGCCGCCGCACACAGCAGCAAGCACCGCAATGACGATGAGCGGCTTAGGGACGTGACGCTTATGCTTATGATAGGCATCCTCGTCCGGGTGCACCTTGCGCTTGGGTTTTTGAGTTTTGGACTGAGCATCGTCGCGCAGGGACACCGGCAGGAGGATATCGACCTTGGGGATGCCGAAGTCCTTGTCGAAGGCCGGCAGCACGCAGGTCTCGTTGGGGTCGGCGGCATCCGAGAGCACCGCGGCGGCAGAAGCCGGCGCATGAGGGACCTCGGTATCGATCTGCTCCTGGGTCAGACGCGGAAAACCAGCCGTACGGCCTGCTGCCAGGTCAGATGCGGCGGCGTCCTTAGAAAGAATGCCCGGCGCGGGACGGCCGCACTTGGGACAGGTGCGGTCATGCGGAGACAGGCGGGCGCCGCAGCCGTCACAAAACACGAACTCAGTGTGCTCGGGGCCGTCGCCGGGCCCAACGTAGGCATTGCAATAGGGGCAGAACGAGGAGCCGTCCTCTATGGTCTTGAGACAATGCGGGCAGATCACGGCATCCTCTTTTCGGAATCATTCGAACAATCGAGGTTAGAGCATAGCATCGCTACGCCCCCACAGGCACAAGGCACCAATTCAACATCGCTAGGGTAGCTAATTTGGGACGGGGCTTTTTAGCTACCCCCAATGTCCGGCTTAGGCCTTCTTGGTTGGCTTCTTCTTGCTGGGCATTGAGACTTTGATGCCTTGGGCCGATTTGGTCACGCGGGAACGCTTGGCTCCCGTACTCTCCTTTTTCTTGGGCTGGGGCTGCGTCTGGGCTACGCCCTCGAGCGCGCGATCCTCAGCCTCGCGGGTGGCGCGCTCCTCGCGACGCTGGGCCATGTCGGCGGCGACGCGCCTGGCAAAACGCCCGGCCGTCGAGCCCGTCGAGCTCACCTTGCCGCCACCGCGTCCCAGACGCACGCGCACGCCGCGGCCAAAACCCGTGGCCGAATGGCGACGGCGCGGCTTAAGCGAATCCATCATCGTGGCGAGCTTAAAGAACACCGAGCAGGTAAAGACTATGATGACCGCCAAAATGACCATCTGGCTGATGGACAGGTTGGCGATGGACAGCAGCGCCGGGAACCCGATAACACCCGTCAAAATGCCGGCGATGACAAACACAAAGAGCACCACGCGCAGGGGCGTGAGCGGCTGGGAGATGCGCCAGATCAGGCTGACGCTCGCCGCACACGACGTGAGCAGGCACATCGTGGACAGCGTGAGCTGGCTAAACCCAAACACGCGGGCCACGAAGATGTCGAGCATCGCGGCCAAAATGACCGCAACCGACGCAGGAAGCGCACGCTTGAGCACGTTGGTCAGGAACGACCCCTTCACGCGAGCGTTGTTGGGCTCCAGGCCCAGCACAAAGCCCGGCGCGCCGATGCAGAAGAAGTTGATGAGCGTCATCTGGATGGGCTCAAAGGGATACGGCGGCAGCGCGATGCACAGCGCCGCCAGGCCCATCGAGAACAGCGTCTTGGTCAGGAACAGCGAGGCGGAGCGCTGCAGGTTGTTAATGGAACGGCGACCCTCGGCCACCACAGCGGGCATCGAGGCAAAGTCATTATCGACGAGCACGATCTCGGCTACGTTACGCGCGGCATCGGAGCCGGCGGCCATCGCCACGGAGCAGTCGGCCTCCTTGAGCGCCAGCACGTCGTTGACGCCGTCGCCCGTCATGGCCACGGTGTGCCCGCGGCGCTTGAGCGCCTGCACGAGTTCGCGCTTTTGCTGCGGCGTCACACGCCCAAAGACGTGATAACGGTCCACCGCCGCATCGAGCTTGGAAGGTGTATCGAGCGTCGTGGCGTCCACATAGGCGTCCGCCCCGGGCACGCCCACCACGCGCGCAATCGACGACACCGTGCGGGGGTCGTCGCCGCTGATCACGTTAAGGGTCACGCCCTGCTCATTAAAGTAGCCGATGGTCTCGGCCGCCGAGGTGCGGATCTCGTCGCGGATGGTCACAAAGCCCACGGGCTCGGCCTCGCCCACCATATCGCCGTCGCGCGTAAAACCGTCCACACGTGCCACCACGAGCACGCGGCAGGTGTCGGCAAGCTCGGCCACACGGTTCTCGACCTGTGCAAACACGCGGTCCGAAAGCACAAACTGCGCCGCGCCCATCACATAGGAGCCCTGTGCAAACGAGGCACCACTCCACTTTTTGGACGACGAGAACGGAATAACCGACAGCGGTTCGGACACCTCGACCGGGCGATCGGCGTAATAGCTGAGCAGCGCCTGACAGGTCTCGTTGGCATCGGCCGAGGTCGCACGCGCCACGTTAGCGAGTGCAAAGTCGAGCACCGTGGTATCAACGGGGACGGAAACGTCGCCCTCCCCCACGCTCACGCCCTCGACCGGAAGCGGGTAAGTACCCTCGACCTCCATGCGGCCCGACGTGATGGTACCGGTCTTATCCAGGCACAGCACGTCAACACGCGCGAGCGTCTCGATACAGTAGAGCTGCTGCGCCAGCACCTTGCGGCGCGCCAGGCGCACCGTGGCGATGGCGAGCACCGACGAGGTCAGCAGCACCAGGCCCTGCGGAATCATGCCCAGAAGAGCGCCCACCGTGGACAGCAGCGCCGACGAAGGCACGCGGCCGGCCAACAGCTCCGAGAAGCACCACGAAAGCGCGCTATCGCCCGGCGTGCCGGCGGCGTCCCACAGATCGCTCACGCTCGAAGCGAACAACGCCAAGCCAAGCGGAATCATGATGATGCTCGCAAAGCGCACGATGGCGTTGAGCGCGTTCATGATCTCGGAGTTGACCTTTTTGACGTACTTGGCCTCGTTGTTGATCTTGGCCACGTAATTGTCGGCACCAACATGGATCACACGGGCGCGCAGCAGGCCCGAGTCGATAAAGCTTCCACTCATGAGCTCGGAGCCGGGCTGCTTCTTGATGAGGTCGCTCTCGCCCGTCAGCAGGCTCTCGTTAACGAGTGCCTCGCCCGACACCACCACGGCGTCGGCGGGAATCTGGTCGCCGCGCCCCAAGCGGATGATGTCGTCGAGCACGATCTGGTCCAGGTCGAGCTCCACCTCGGCACCGTCACGCACCGCAATGGCCTTTTTGGAGGTAAGCAGCGTGAGCTTGTCGACCATGCGCTTGGAGCGCATGGACTGGATGACGCCGATGGCGGTGTTCAAAAACACCACGAACAAGAATGTCAGGTTCTTAAACGACCCCGTCAACAGGACCAGAATCGCCAAGACCACGTTGATTAAGTTAAACAGTGTGCAGAGGTTCTCGATGATGAGCTCTTTGACCGACTTAGTCTTGAGCTCCATGTTGCGGTTGATCTTACCGGCGGCGATGCGCTCCTCGACCTCGGCGGTCGAGAGTCCGCGCTCGATATCCGTTGCTGCCATACCACGTCCCATCACGTCGCGTCGGTATAAGAAAAACCGCCCGGACCATGCGAGGTTCGGACGGTCTTACGTTCGATGGTGCCCCATGTTGGATTCGAACCAACGGCCTTCTGCTCCGGAGGCAGACGCTCTAATCCCCTGAGCTAATAGGGCGAACGAAAAGCATTATACCCAAGTGCACCATGGGCTATCAAAATAAAAGAAAAAGCTTTGCAATTCCGTGGGAGACACGGCGCAACGCCTCACTTTAGAAGGCAAAAGTGAGTCAGATAGTATAAACTCTCATGCACCATATATACACGGCTCGCGATGCGGGCCGTTTTTGCAAGGGTTATCCATCGAGGTGAGAGGCACACCATGATTGCAATTTTAAAGCAGAGCGCCAGCGACGAGGCCGTCAGCCATATCGTCAGCTGGATTGAGAAAAAGGGCCTGAAAACCGACGTCTCGCGCGGCGAGCACGAGACCATCATCGGCCTCGTGGGCGATACGACCAAGATCGACCCGTTCCTGCTCGAGTCCATGGACGTCGTCGAGCGCGTGCAGCGCGTCTCCGAGCCGTTTAAGCGCGCGAACCGCAAGTTCCATCCCGAGGACTCTATCATCGACTGCGGTCACGGCGTCAAGATCGGCGGCGACCAGTTCCAGGTCATCGCCGGCCCGTGCTCCGTCGAGGGCGAGAACCTCATCCGCATCGCCCGCCGCGTAAAGGCCGCCGGCGCCACGATGCTGCGCGGTGGTGCCTACAAGCCCCGTACCTCCCCGTACGCCTACCAGGGTATGGGTCCCGCCGGCCTCGACCTGCTATGCGAAGCATCGGCCGAGCTCGACATGCCGATCGTCACCGAGATCATGGACCCGCGCGACGTGCAGGTCTTCCTGGACAAGAAGATCGACGTCATGCAGATCGGCGCCCGCAACGCCCAGAATTTCCCCCTGCTCAAGGAGGTCGGCAAGACCAAGACCCCGATCCTGCTCAAGCGCGGCATGTCCGGCACCGTCGATGAGCTGCTCATGGCAGCCGAGTACATCATGAGCGAGGGCAACGACAACGTTATCCTGTGCGAGCGCGGCATCCGCACCTTCGAGACCCGCACCCGCAACACCTTCGACCTCAACGCCGTGCCGGTGCTGCACCACCTCTCGCACCTGCCCGTCGTCGCCGATCCCAGCCACGCCACCGGCTACACCCGCTACGTTGAGCCCATGGCGCTCGCCGCGACCGCCTGCGGTGCCAACGGCCTGGAGATCGAGGTCCACGACGACCCGAGCCACGCTTGGTCCGACGGCGCTCAGGCCCTCACCCCCGACCAGTTCGACGACACTATGCGCCGCATCCGCGCCATCCGCGAGGTCGTTTGCCAAGAGACCGTTCAGGAGTAGCACATGGGTACGGTGAGAAACGCACGCGTGAACCAGGGCGGCCCCAAGTGCGCCGGCATCGTGGGCCTGGGCCTTATCGGCGGCAGCTTCGCCCGCGGCTATGCGCAGGCGGGCGTTCGCGTGCTAGCTTGGGACCCCGACGATGACGTTATGACGGCCGCCAGCATGGGCACCGTCGCCGGCGAGCTCAACGACGAGACGCTCGGCGAATGCGACATCATCGTGCTGGCCTGCTACCCCGAGGCCTGCATCGAGTGGCTCGAGGCGCACGCCCAGGCGCTCGCCGATGCCACCGACACCGAGGCCATCATGGGTCCCGTGGTGATCGACACCGTGGGCGTCAAGGGCATCGTGTGCGAGCGCGCCTTTGAACTCGCCCGCAAGCACGGTTTTTACTTTGTGGGCGCGCACCCCATGGCGGGCACCCAGTTCTCGGGCTACGCGCACTCCCGCGCCGACCTATTCCAGGGCGCACCGCTGGTGCTTGTGCCGCCCGCGGTGGACGATGCGCTTAAGCTGGAGCTTTTGGGCCAGGTGCGTGAGATGGTGCGCCCCTTAGGCTTTGGCAAGTTCAGCGTGACCAGCGCCGCCGAGCACGACCGCGTCATCGCCTTTACGAGCCAGCTGGCGCACGTCGTCTCCAACGCCTACGTTAAGAGCCCGACCGCCCAGGTGCACCACGGCTTTTCGGCCGGCAGCTACCGCGACCTCACCCGCGTGGCGCACCTCAACCCGCAGATGTGGTCCGAGCTCATGATCGACGACGCCGACGCGCTCGCTTTCGAGATCGACCATCTTATCGACTCGCTCGGCGCCTACAGCCGCGCACTCAAGGACCGCGACCAGCGCTATCTGGAGAATCTCCTTGCCGAGGGCGACCGCATTAAGCGCGCGCTCGACGACGAGGCCTCCCACTAGACCACTTTCCACGCCAGGTCGAAAGGACCGAAGCTTATGGCGATTACCATCGATATCGACACCGCACGTCCCTACCAGGTGCACGTGGGCACGTTTTTGCTGGAGCAGGCGGGGCCATTAGTCCGTGCCACCGCCGGCGGCTCGCGCGCCGTCATCGTGACGGACACCAACGTGGGTCCGCTCTACCAGATGCCCGTCAAGCAGAGCCTGGAATCCGCGGGCTACGAGGTGAGCATCTGCACCTTCGAGGCCGGCGAGGCCCATAAGCGCGCCGAGACCTACGTTGCCATTTTGGAGTTTGTGGCCGAGCACGAGCTTTCGCGCTCCGACGTGATCGTGGCGCTCGGAGGCGGCGTCGTGGGCGACGTGGCGGGCTTTGTGGCCGCCACGTACATGCGCGGCTGCAAGTTTGTGCAGATCCCCACGAGTCTGCTCGCCATGGTGGATTCGTCTGTGGGCGGCAAGACGGCCATCGACCTGGCCGCCGGCAAGAACCTGGCCGGCGCCTTTTGGCAGCCGAGCGTGGTTATCGCCGATGTGGGGTGTCTGGCGACCCTCACGCCTGAGCAGTTCGCCGACGGTTGCGGCGAGGTCGTCAAGCACGCCGTGATCGCCGACCCCGAGCTCTTCGCCGAGCTAGAGAAGACCCCGCTTACGCTTGAGCTGCTGAACCAGGACGTCGCCCGCGTGGCGCTCATCATCGCCCGCAATATCGACATTAAGCGCGCCGTGGTCGTTGCCGACGAGCGCGAGACCAACCAGCGCAAGCTGCTCAACTTTGGGCACAGCGCCGGACACGCCGTCGAGGCCTGCGAGCACTTTGAGCTCGGCCACGGCAACTGCGTATCGATCGGCATGGGCATCATCACGCGCGCCGCAGCGCTACATGGCGTTTGCGATGCTGCACTGCCCGGTCGTATTGAGAAGCTCTGCGCCCGCCACGGCCTCAAGACCCGCTGCGATTTGGGTGCCGATGCCGTCTTTGCCGAAGCGCTCCACGACAAAAAGCGCGCGGGCGATACCATCGACCTGGTGATTCCGCACGATATCGGCCGTTGCAGCATCGACCGCACGCCGCTTTCCACCTTCCACGATTTAATTGCCGAGGGCCTCGGCCAGAAGGGAGACGCTTCCGCATGCTAGCCCGCATCACCCCGTCCCCGCTCAAGGGCACCGTTCCCGCCATCGCGTCCAAGTCGATGGCGCACCGCCTGATCATCTGCGCCGCGCTTGCCAACGGCGAGACGCACGTCACCTGCAACACCACCTGCGCCGATATCGAGGCCACGGTGCGTTGCCTCACGGCGCTCGGCGCTCGCATCGAGACCGTCGAGGACGGCTTCCAGATCCACCCCACCATGAAGAGCGTTGAGTTCGGTCTGCTCAAAGCCCTCGCCGGCGGCACGCTCGACTGCGGCGAGAGCGGCTCCACGCTGCGCTTTATGCTGCCCGTTGCCTGCGCGCTGGGTGCGGAGGCCACCTTTGTGGGCCAGGGCCGCCTGGGCGCCCGCCCGCTCTCCCCGCTTTCGGACGAGATCATCGCCGCCGGCTGCGACCTGCAGGGTCTGGGCGGTTTTCCGCTCAAGACGAGCGGCCGCATGCGCCCGGGCACCTTTGTGCTGCCGGGCAACGTGAGCTCACAGTACATCTCGGGCCTGCTGCTGGCGGCCCCGCTGCTGGCCCAGCCCTCCTGCGTGCAGGTGACCGGCCTCATCGAAAGCCGCCCCTACATCAACCTGACGATCCAGGCCATGAAGGCCTTTGGCGTCGAGGTCAACGTCGAGCGCGTGCCGGCCAAGGACGGCCAGCCCGAGGTCACGAATTTCCGCGTGAGCAGTGGCTCGTACCGCACGCCCGGCAGTGTGGCCGTCGAGGGCGACTGGTCCAACGCCGCCTTTTGGCTGTGCGCCGGCGCCATCGGCACCGACCCCATCACCGTTGAGGGCGTGTCGCTGAGCTCCGCGCAGGGCGACCGCAACGTGCTTGCCGCGCTTTCGCGCTTTGGTGCCCGTATCGTGCGCTCTACCAACGCCGCTACCGTGCAGTCCGACAAGCTCGCCGGCTTTGAGATGAGCGCCCACGACATTCCCGACCTGGTGCCCGTTATCTCGGCCGTGGCCTCGTTGGCGCAGGGCCGCACGTTCATCCGTGACTGCGCGCGCCTGCGCATCAAGGAATCCGACCGCCTGGTCACCACCACCCGCGAGCTCACCGCGCTGGGCGCGCAGGTGCGCATCGCAGGCGACGACCTCATCATCAAGGGCGTCGATGCCTTTACCGGCGGCGAGGTCGATTCGCACAACGACCACCGCATCGCCATGATGGCCGCCATCGCCGCGAGCCGCGCCACCGGCGAGGTCGTAATCCACGGCGCCGAGGCCGTCAACAAGTCCTATCCCGATTTCTTCGACCACTACCGTCTGCTGGGCGGCAAGGTCACGCTCGAGGAGGAATAGCATGTCCTCGACCTTTGGCAACGTCCTGCATCTGAGCATCTTCGGCCAGTCGCACTCCCCTGCCATCGGCTGCTCGCTCGATGGCATTCCGGCAGGTATTAGCGTTAATCAGGAAGCGCTGCAGGCATTCCTCGATCGTCGCGCCCCCGGACGCGACGAAACCGCGACTAAGCGCCGCGAGGCTGACGCCGCGCACATCATCGCCGGCGTGGTCGATGGGCATACCACCGGCGCGCCCATTGCAGCGATTATCGAAAACACCAACACGCGCTCCAAGGACTACTCCGAGTTGCGCCGCAAGCCCCGTCCGGGCCATGCGGACTTCCCCGCACGCGTGAAGTACCACAACATGCACGACGTCGCCGGCGGTGGGCACTTCTCCGGTCGCCTGACGGCCCCCTTATGCATCGCCGGCGGCATTGCGCTACAGGCGCTTGAAGCCCGCGACATTAAAGTGATGGCACATGCCGCGCAGATTGGCGGCATCTCCGATCTGCCCATGGACGATATGGTCTATCGCGAGGCCGACCGCAAGGCGATCCTGTCTAACGATCTGCCTTGCATCGATGCCGCGGCTGCCGGTCGCATGCGCGAGGAGATCCTGGCTGCGCGCGACGAGCTCGACAGCATCGGCGGCATCGTGGAGTGTGGCATCTACGGCCTGCCCGCGGGCATCGGCGACCCGATGTTCGACGGCATCGAGAACCGCATCGCGCAAATCGCGTTTGGCATTCCCGCTGTGAAGGGCGTGGAGTTTGGCATGGGCTTTGCCGTCGCTGCCATGCGCGGCAGCGAGAACAACGACCCGTATCGCATCGACGCCGAGACCGGCGAGATCGAGGTCGAATCCAACAACGCAGGCGGCATCCTCGGCGGCATCTCGACCGGCGCGCCCGTCATGTGGCGCATGGCCGTAAAGCCGACGCCTTCAATTGGCCGCGAGCAGCAGACCGTGGACATGGACGCTATGGAAAATGCCGAGCTATCGGTCCACGGCCGCCACGATCCCTGCATCGTTCCACGAGCCGTCCCCGTAGCCGAGGCAGCCGCAGCGCTAGCCATCTGGGACGCCCTTCTCGAAGACGCCGCCCAGCGCTAACCCGCCCACCCGGTGATTTTTCTGGGACGGGGATTAAAAAATCATTAGGCACGCAATGATTTTTTAATCCCCGTCCCAGAAAAATCACCGCAGTCCCCCTACACATGAAAGGGGTCCCTATGGACCTTGCTGACATTCGCCAGACCATCGATGGCATCGATACCACGCTCCTCAACAGCTTTGTCGAGCGCATGGACATTGCCACCGAGGTCGCCAAGTCAAAAATCGAGATGGGCAAGGCCGTCTTCGACCCCGCCCGCGAGCGCTCCAAGCTCAATAACCTCGCCAGCCGCGCACCCGAGCGGTATGAGGCGCAGACTATCACCCTGTTCCGCCTCCTCATGAGCATGAGCAAGGCCGAGCAGCAGCGCTACATCAACGAGCTCAGGGGCATCACGGTGTCGCAAAAGGCCCACGCTACGGCCGCACCCCTCGACACGCCCTTCCCCCAGACTGCCACGGTCGCCTGCCAGGGCGTCGAGGGCGCCTACAGCCAAATCGCCGCGTGCAAGCTCTTCGATGTGCCCGATATCGCGTTCTTCGAGACCTTCGAGGGCGTCATGCGCGCCGTGCGCGACGGCTTCTGCGAGTTTGGCGTGCTGCCCATCGAGAACTCCACCGCCGGCTCGGTCAACGCCGTCTACGACTTGCTCGCCCAGTTCGATTTCCACATCGTGCGCTCGCTGCGTCTCAAGATCGACCACAATTTGCTAGTTAAGCCCGGCACCAAGCTGCGGGACGTGCGCGAGGTCTACAGCCACGGCCAAGCCATCGCCCAGTGTGCCGGCTTTATCGAGGCCCACGACCTGCACGCCACCAAGTACCCCAACACGGCCATGTCGGCCGAAATGGTCGCAAACTCCGACCGTACCGATGTTGCCGCCATTGCCTCGCGCAGCTGCGCGGCGCTCCACGGCTTGGAAGTGCTGGAGCCCAACATCCAGGACTCGGACAACAACTACACGCGGTTCGTCGTCATTAGCCGCGAGCCGCGCGTCTACCCCGGCGCCAACCGCACCTCGCTCATGATCACCACGGCCAACGAGCCGGGCGCTCTCTACCGCGTGCTCGAGCGCTTCTACGCGCTCAACATTAACCTCATCAAGCTCGAGAGCCGCCCCATCCCCGGGCACGACTTTGAGTTCATGTTCTACTTTGACCTGGACTGCCCCTTTGGCAGCAAGGCCCTCGACGACCTGCTCGATTCCATCGACGACGTGTGCGAGAGCTTAACCTACTTTGGCAGCTACACGGAGGTGCTCTAGATGACCGATACTGCCGCAACCCGCCCCTACGGCGTGCTGGGCCGCGTGCTGGGCCACAGCTACACCCCGACCATCTACAAGGAGCTCGCCGGCCTGGAGTACGTTCGCTTTGAGCGCGAGCCCGAGGACCTCGCGGCCTTTATGACGGGCGACGAGTGGGAAGGCACCAACGTGACCATCCCCTACAAGCGCGCTGTCATGAAGTACTTGAACGAGCTGAGCCCGCTCGCCGAGCGCATGGGCAACGTCAACACCATCACGCGCCTACCCGGCGGCCGCCTGCGCGGCGACAACACCGACTACTTTGGCTTTCGGTGCCTGGTCGAGGAGCTGGGTGTGGAGGTCGCTGGCAAAATGGCCCTCGTGCTCGGCGCCACCGGCGGTGCCGGTACCACGGCCAGCATGGTGCTCGGCGACCTGGGCGCCATCGTCGTACCCGTAGGCCGCACGAGCGAGGTCAACTACGACAACATCGCCCAGCAGTCCGACGCCGCGCTGCTCGTCAACTGCACGCCCGCCGGCATGTTCCCCCACTGCCCCGACGCCCCCTGCACGCTCGAGGGTCTCGATGCACTCGAGGGCGTCATCGACATTGTCTACAACCCCGCCCGCACGGGCCTGATGCTCGAGGCCGAGCGCCGTGGTATCCCGCACATTGGTGGCCTGCTCATGCTCGTAGCCCAGGCGGCACAGGCCGTCGAGCGCTACACCGGCCAAGTTACCCCGCGCGAGCGAATCCTGGACGTGACAGAACGCCTATCCCGCCGCGAGCAGAACATCGCCCTGATCGGCATGCCCGGTTCGGGCAAAACCCGCGTGGGTGAGCAGGTGGCACAGCTCACGGGCCGCGAGCACATCGACCTGGACCGCGCCCTCGAGGAGCGCCTCGGCATGCCCTGCGCCAACTTTATCGTCGAGCGCGGCGAGCCGGCCTTCCGCGAGCAGGAGACGGCGGCCTTGGCCGACATCTCCAAGCGCAGCGGCCTGGTGCTCTCCACGGGAGGTGGCGTCGTCACGCGCGACGAGAACTACCCGCTGCTGCACCAGAACAGCCAGATCGTAATGCTCAACCGCAAGCTCGACGAGCTCGCCCACAAGGGCCGCCCCATCACCGCCCGCGACGGCATCGACAAGTTGGCCGAACAGCGCATGCCGCGCTACCGCGCCTGGGCCGATTACATCATCGACTCGCGCGACTGCGCCGCCAACACCGCCCAAGCCCTCCTCGACACCCTCCCACCTGCTCTCTAACAAAAACCACCACAAAGGGGACAGGCACCTTTGTGGTGGTTTTCCAACCGCAAAGGAAGCAACCATGAAAGCACTCGTCATCAACGGCCCCAACCTCAACATGCTCGGCATTCGAGAGCCGGGCATCTACGGCAGCGACAACTACGACCGCTTGGTCCAGATCTGCAAGGAGGCCGGTGCCGCACAGGGCTTCGACGAGGTCGAGGTCTTCCAGTCCAACCACGAGGGCAGCATCGTTGACAAGATCCAGGAGGCCTACGGCAAGGTCGACGGCATCGTCATCAACCCGGCAGCCTACACGCACACGAGCGTGGCGATCCTAGACGCCCTCAAAGCCGTCGCCATCCCCGCTGTCGAGGTCCACATTAGCGCCGTCGAGACCCGCGAGGACTTCCGCCAGGTGAGCTACGCGCGCCTAGCCTGCTTCGCCACCATCACCGGCGAAGGCCTCCAAGGCTACGCCCACGCGCTCGAGCTGCTGAAAGAGCATCTGCTACACTAATCCTTTGGACAAAGCCATCGGTAGTGTTTGTCCCAAATCTTACGTATCTGTCCAATTGACATACAAAGGAGCATATCCATGTCCCAGTTCGATTACCTCGTCGTCGGTGCCGGCCTTTCGGGCGCCGTCTTTGCCAACGCCGCCAAGCGTGCCGGCAAGTCGGTCCTGGTCATCGACCGCCGCGACCACATCGCCGGCAACATCTACACCGAGGACGTCGAGGGCATCCAAGTCCACCGCTACGGCGCGCACATCTTCCACACCTCCATGAAGGACGTCTGGGACTACGTCAACCGCTTCGCCGAGTTCAACAACTACGTCAACTCGCCGGTCGCCAACTTCCACGGCAACATGTACAACATGCCTTTTAACATGAACACCTTCGCCAAGATGTGGCCGGGCGTCGTCACACCGGCAGATGCAAAGGCCAAGATCGCCGAGCAGGTTGCCGCCGAGAACATCGGCGAGCCGGCAAACCTCGAGGAGCAGGCGCTGTCCCTCGTCGGCCGCGACATCTTCGAGACGCTCGTGAAGGGCTACACCGAGAAGCAGTGGGGCCGCGACTGCAAGGACCTGCCCGCGAGCATCATCAAGCGTCTCCCCTGCCGCTTTACCTACGACAACAACTACTTCAACGACCGCTACCAGGGCATCCCCATGGGTGGCTACACCAAGATGGTCGCCAACATGCTCGAGGGCGTCGAGGTGCGCTGCGGCGTGGAGTACAAGGAGCTGATCGCCGCCGAGCCCGACATCGCCGCCAAGACGATCTACTGCGGCCCCATCGACGCGTTCTACGACTTTAAGCTGGGCACGCTCGAGTATCGCAGCCTGCGCTTTGAGACCGAGACGCTCGACGAGCAGGACCACCAGGGCGTGGCCGTGGTCAACTACACCGAGCGCGAGATCCCCTACACACGCATCATCGAGCACAAGCACTTCGAGTTCGGCACGCAGGACAAGACCGTCATCACGCGCGAGTACCCAGCGGACTGGAAGCCCGGCGACGAGCCCTACTACCCTATCAACGACGCCAAGAACGAGGCCCTCTACAAGCAGTACGAGGAGCTGGCGGCACAGGAGGGCGACGTGATCTTCGCCGGTCGCCTGGGCGGCTACAAGTACTACGACATGGACAAGGCCATCGCCGCGGCCTTCGAGCTCGTCCGCAACGAGCTGGGCATGGAGCCTGCGGGGGCGTAGAGACCCAACGGCCGAAACGGACAGCCGCATACACAAGACCAGGAAGCCCCGCACTGCACCATTGCCGTGCGGGGCTTCCTGCTTAAGTAGCTAGACGATTTGTTCCGTTCGCCTCAGATAACGATCAAACTGAGGAACAGTAAAATCGACTTCCCCCCTTGCGGCAGAATAAATCATGCCTTTGCTAATTAACTGAGCACGCAAGGGTCCAATAGACGAAACATTACTCTCCATATAATGAGCCACATTTGCAATCGTACAAGGAAGCTCGCCACAGCGAACCATCGCAATCAAAAACTCCTTTTGCCTTGGGGTGCATCGATCGTATCGAACGCTAAAGAAGCCCTCGTCAAGGCGATCATCCGTTGAAGAGGTACACTTGAGCACGGTCTCCAACGAGATGCATTTGCTATCAGACGACGTCCAAATGGTCGAACAAAGCTCCTGAATGAAATACGGGTACCCTTCCGTATAGTCGATGATTGCATCGACCGCCTCATCCGAATAACTCACGTCGAGTTTTTGAGCGGGTTTGACAATGGCCTCAACAGCCTTATCACGAGGGAGCGAATCAACCTTCACATAGTTAAACTGTCTCTCGGAATAAGTCTTAGCTTCGCCCAACATCTTTAGAAGCTTAGGCAGCCCAGCACAGCCAAACATAACAGGAAGGCCAAGCTGGGTCGCACGATGAAGTGCGCATGTCAAGGCCTCAAGCTCTTCTTTGCTGGCATACTGCAGCTCGTCAATTCCAATAAAAATAGAGGAACCCGTAGCTTGAGCATATTTGCCAAGCACAACAAGCACATCGGTAAAGTCGCCCGACAAATTATGAGACGAGGCGAGAGATGCCCCAAGAACCTCTTCATTAAAGCCCAAAGATAGTGAACCATCCCCCGCATCAACTGACAGCGTTAACGAGGTGAATAGATTCTTTATCTGCTCCAATTTACTCTTAACGAGTTCAATTTTGTTAAGCGATGCAGACAGCGTACAACAGGCTGAAGCCAAGGGAGCGATTAGACCTTTCTTCTCTTCGACCTCGATATGGCGAACAAGAACACCTTCCCCCTCGGCTATTGATTCGATTGAGTTAAGCAATACCGTTTTGCCAACGCCCCTAAGACCGTACAGAACAAGCGAGCGGCTCTGATAGTTTGCTGCAAGGGCCTTAAGCTGAAGAGAAGCTGATTCAAGAATATCATCGCGCCCAGCAAGGTATTTGGGCATCGCACCAGCACCGGGCGTATACGGATTGCGGTAATCAATCATTGCAAGCTCCTAGAAAAAACGACCGCCCGCTATCACTAGAAGGCGTACCGCAGCACCAAAAAGAATATCGGTGGACCGATAAAGCATCTCACATAATACCAATATACCGATAAAACGATATGGACAACAAAGGGTACGCGGCAGGAAGGATCAGACAAAAGAGGCTGTAAGTCATCCCCATGTCTTACAGCCAAAAAATAGCACGTCAACACGTCCCGTAAGGCAAAGACCCGGCACTACCTCCGCCCGGGCATCGCGCAGATGGCGTAGGCGACCCGCGAGGTGCATAGAATCATGCCCGACAGGAAGCCATAGCACGCCGCGGTGGGGCGCCGATTTTTATGCAAAAGGCCGGGCACATGGCCCGGCCTGCTGTTTCGATGGTGCTCCATGGCGGATTCGAACCGTCGACCTTGGGATTAGAAGTCCCCTGCTCTATCCAACTGAGCTAATGGAGCATAAAGCCGCGCGTCCAAGCGGACGCAGTTCGCACGGCCAATAAATTATAACCTACTTGAACTGGTCGTGGTACGCCTTGCAGACCTCGTCCACGGGACCATCCATGCGCAGGTCGCCCTTCTCGATCCATACAGCACGCTGGCAAATACGCTCAACCTGCTCCATGGAGTGAGAAACGAACAGAACCGTGACGTCGCCGCTCTCAATAAAGTGCTGAATACGACGCTCGCACTTCTGCTGAAAAAAGACGTCGCCAACAGAAAGCGTCTCATCGACGATCAAAATATCGGGCTCAGTAATCGTGGCGATAGCAAAGGCGATACGCGCGACCATACCCGAAGAGAAGTTCTTCAAGGGCATATCAACGAAGTCCTTGAGCTCAGCGAACTCAATGATCTCGTCAAAACTAGCGTCGATAAACTCCTTGGTATATCCAAGCAGCGCACCGTTAAGGTAGATGTTCTCACGAGCGGTAAGCTCGGGATCAAAGCCGGCGCCAAGCTCAATCAGCGGTGCAATATTACCGTGGACCTTAACCTCACCCTCGCTGGGCTCCAAAACGCCAGCGATGATCTTGAGCATCGTGGACTTACCGGAGCCGTTGGTTCCAACTAGACCAACAACCTCGCCACGATGCACATCAAACGAAATGTGCTTAAGCGCACGGAACTCCTCAAAGAACAGCTCGTGCTTGGCGAGCTTAATAAAGTACTCCTTGAGGTTTGTAAGCGACTCAGACGCCATGTTAAAGATCATGGTGACGTCTTTGACCTCAACAGCAAGGGGCTGCTTGCTGTAATCAATAGCAGATTCAGTCATGAACAGCACTCCTTAGATGTAGAGAATAAACTTGTGCTCGGTCTTATGGAAGACGGTATAGCCAACGGCAAGAGCAACAACGGCCCAAACAACGCACAGACCAAAGGTAAGCGCAGACGGCACGGTGTTAAACAGGAAGATATCACGCATAAACTGGAGATAGTTGTACATGGGGTTCACGACCACCAACACCTGAATCCAGTGAGCCATCTGGCCAATGAAGTCAGTCGTCCAGAAAATCGGCGTCAGATACATCCAGGCAGTAATGACAACGCTCCACAGATGCATAACATCACGGAAGAAAACTGCCAATGCTGACAGCATCATGCCCAAACCCATGCAGAAGCACATGAGCAAAAGCAGGCAAACCGGCAACAAAATTAAATGCCAAGTAGGAACTACATGGAACCAGAGCATGACCAAGGCAACGGCAACCAAGGAAAAAGCAAAGTTGACGAGCGAGAACAGTACCTTCTGCACCGGGAATACCCAACGATGCACTTTGACTTTCTTCAGCAACGAGGACGCCCAAATAATGGACATGAGCGCTTGGTTCGTCGACTCGGACATGACAGAAAACGTCACGTTGCCGACAATCAAATAAAGCGGATACATCTCAGGTGTAATAGAGCCATTACGGCCTTGTGCGAAGATTGTCGAGAACACAATTGACATTACAACCATCATCAACAGCGGATTGAGGACGGACCATGCCACACCCAGAACGCTGCGACGATATTTAATCTTAAAATCTTTCGTGACAAGCTGCTTAAGAATAAGCCTGTCCTTTTCAAAATCATTTTTAGCGTGAGAGGCCGGTTTAGCCACCGCTTTCTGACTCTCAAGATTGTCGGCCACGGACCAACTCCTTGTCTCGTAAAACATAACAGTGGAAAGTATAGCCCTCCCGCGCAGGCGATAACCCACCGCGACAAATCTGGAGAACTAACCCATATCTAATCAAAGGGACAGTCGATAGGTATACTTTCGACCAGTTGAGACATTAAAGGAGGTCCTATATGGACTATTCGAATACCACCGTCATAATCCCCTGTTACAACGAGGCGCTGACGATTGGCAAAGTCATTGATGATTTTCATCGAGAGCTGCCCGGTGCAATTGTCTACGTTTACGACAACAACTCGTCCGACGATACTTCGCAAATCGCAAAACAACACGGTGCAACAGTACGCCATGAACCCAGGCAAGGTAAGGGCAACGTGTGCCGCCAAATGTTCCGTGATATCGATGCCGAGTGCTACTTGATGGTCGACGGCGACGATACATACCCCGCCGAAGCCGCCAAGTCACTCTGCAATCCCATCCTTAACGGCGAAGCGGATATGACCGTTGGCGACCGTCTCTCTAATGGCACCTATGCCGAAGAGAATAAACGAGCCTTTCACGGCTTTGGTAACAACCTCGTTCGCGCCATGATCAAGTGGATTTATGGCTACAGCTTTGACGACGTGATGACTGGATACCGAGCCATGAGCAAACCTTTCGTCAAAACCTTTCCCGTTTTGAGCGAAGGCTTCCAGATCGAAACCGAGCTCTCCATCCATGCCGTCGATCACCGCTGGCGCATTAAAGACGTGCCGGTGGAATATCGCGATCGCCCGGCCGGCTCAGTGTCCAAGCTCAACACGGTCAGCGACGGCATCAAAGTCATCGCAATGATCGGAACACTCTTTAAGGACTATCGTCCGCTTAAGTTCTTTAGCCTTATTGCGCTCATCTTTGCCATCGTAGGCCTTGCCCTCGGAATGCCAATTGTTGTGGAGTATTTCCAGACAGGACTAGTCCCCCGCTTCCCCACCGCAATGCTTGCCGTCTCATTCATGTTCCTATGCGGGCTAAGTCTAGCAACGGGACTCATCCTCGACTCAGTTGCAAAAGTGGAACGTAAGCAGTGGGAGCTACAAGCTTATAAAACCTATTCAAAATAAGAAGAGGTCCGGACTTAATCCGGACCTCTTCCTATTTAAGACCTAAATACTGTTCCCAGAACTCTCGCGAAGTCATATACGGCATGGCATCTTTCCATGCCCCCCTGACGCTCTTGCCTTCTTTACGATAGCGTCCCATCAGCTCATGCTCTCGGCGGCGAATGCTCTTAAACCGCGCTCGGTCCATCGTGCGAACAGCCCCCTTCTCACGAGTCGGATCGAGAAAAACCAGCGTCTTGCAACGCGTCGAGCCACCCTCAAGCGTGCAGCCGCCGTTCTTGACCACATAGCCGGGCTTCCCGCGCAACAGGGCATCGGGGAGATAATGCTTGTCGTAAGGAATGAATCTCCAATACTTCATAAATTTCGAAGAATGGGATTCGAAGTTAACGTTGGCGAGCACCTGCTCCGTAACGCCGGCCCTGCGAAGAAGCTCTGGGGCCATTTCGGAAACAGGGATCAGTTTCTCGTTTAGCTTGCCCTTGCCAATCATCGTCGCGGCGCCATCAAGCTTCTGGAGATACTCGGGGCCGCGAAGATAATCCTCAAAGCCATCAAGAATAAACTCGGCAGCCTGATAGTCCATATCGCGCAACTTTTGACGCACCCCTCGCTGGATACGCAGGACAAACATCCTCTCATCAGCGCAATCATCAAGGGCAATCATGGCAAAGAAGTTGCGGAAGTACTGGTAGCAATCAACCGAAGCGCGGAAACGGCCCTCAAAGCTTGCATGCCACACACAAATGCAATTCATAGTCATGTAGACAGGCTTATTGCGCATGCCAAATTCAACGTCGTCACAGCGGATAAAGAAAGGCATGGGAAGGCCATTCTTTACGATAGCCTTCACCGGAATACAACTATACCACCAAGCTCCGTAAGCCTGCTCAACCTCGACACTCGTGCGCTCGTTTTCGAGAATATCGGACAACTTACCAACATTCAGATCTTCTTTTACGCGACGATAGATACCAGAAGCGTCCACATATGAAACATCCTCATACTGGCGAGTGGGATCTTCCATTGAGAGCATAGCCCCGTTAATAAAGGCGTCCTTATATTCACCCTTAGCAAGAGAGAGAAGATTGAACGTACGAATCAAGCTTTCGGGCATGATGGAGACATCATCATCCATCAAAATGATATGGGTGAACTGACCAGGAGTTTCGGTAGCCGCCATCATTCCGCGCGCAAAGCCTCCCGAACCGCCCGTATTGGGATTCGGAAGCACGGTGACCAATTCATCGGAAAGCGACGTATGATCAAGCGTCTGCCCATTGTCGACAACGAACATGTGGAAGTGGTCGCGAATCGGACCGCCCTCTTTGAAGATGCCGGCTTTGACGAGCTCGATGTTGGGAAGAATGTACTGCTCATTTTTAAACGTAGTAGTCGAAAGAGCAAGATTGACCGGGTTAATTGAGCCCTCAGGAACATCCGTTAGATATGAAGCACTCAAAAGGTCAGCGGAATAGCCCTCATCACTCTCAACCATAAAACCGATTAAGTCATAGCCAGTCGTATCGATATCAATGTTGAGCACGCAAGCATCAACCTGGTCGCCCTCAAAAGAAGTCGATTTAAGCTCGATAGAATCCAGCTCGCTAGATTTCACTCCATGAACGACAACCCGGCCTCGGCCAAATAAAGCCATATGCAAGATAACGCGGCCAACAGACGCGTACCGACGCCATTTGCCTGCAGATAGCCCATTTACATACGTCAAAAAATCGACGTTACCATTGATGTGGAGTGAATGAATGCCATCGTTATACGAGACATCACCAGAAAGCACGCGATAGTAAAGCTCGGGATGCATGGCCGCGTGTTTATCGACCCGCAAGATTATGTTAGCCAGTTTAAAGTTCATACGTTCTTCCTGTTTCTAAGATAACCCCATGGGCGGCATGCGAACCCTGGGGCTTCGGGACCACGGTCGGGCTAAAGCAGTCTAACGCGCATAGCAGCATTTTGATTTAGGCTACAGGCTCGCTACGAGCCAATCTCTAAGGCAACTAAACCGACGTCGCCCAACCCATCTTGCGCATCTGCTGCACAGTCGACCGCAAACCATCTGCAATAGTATAACGAGCCCTCCAGCCAAGACCTTGAGCCTTTGAACCGTTCATAAGAGCTAATGTAGCCACCGAGTAACCAGCCGCCTCTTGAGCATCGGGCAAATCAAAGACAACACTTACGCCTCCGACGCCGGCAACAAGTCCGGCAAGATCCTTTAAGGAAATATCGGACCCCGTATCGGCAAGATTGTATGCCTCGCCATCTATACCAAGCAACATCACGTACAGTAAGCCGGACACAGCATCCGCAACGTGTAAATACGAAAACCTTTGCGTCCCATCGCTTTTGAGGACAACATCTTCGCCGTCAAGCGATCGTCGAATAAACTGCGATAGGGCCTTAGAGTCATCGTTCAAAAGCGTCGGTCCGTAAATGCGCGCAATACGTGCAATTACCGCCTCGACACCCCTCTGAGAGCGGTAGGCCTGGCACATTGCCTCGCCCAGGCGCTTAGATTCGTTGTAGCACGCTCGCAATGTATTGCAGTCAATGTTTCCACAATATCGTTCGTCAAAGCGCTCAACATCACCACGGTTCTGACCGTAAATCTCTACAGACGAAGCAAAGAGTAATCTTGCGCCATTGTCGGCAGAGAATTCGAGCAGATTCTGCAGTCCATCGACGTTCGCTCGAATTGTGCCTATTGGATCGGTTGAATACTGCCGCGGATGCGTGGAGCTTGCCAAATGCAAGACGTAATCTGCAGAAATGGCGGGGCGATAGCCAGGCGTCACAATAGAGGCCTCTTCAAATGAAAAGAAAGACGCACCAAAGTACGGAAGCCTCAAGCGAGCCTTCTCAGCGCTTCTGCCCAATGCGACAACGTTGCAGCCCAATCCGTCCGTCTCATTCTTTCGCATCAAAACATCGATGAAAAACGCACCAATCATTCCGGTCGCACCGGAGACAACAACCGTCTTCTCCTTAAGGTCATTCCAAGGAAGATCGAGATTGCACACGGCATCAAGATCGGCAACGTATTCAGTGCAGGCCAATCTATTCATCACGAGCTTCTTTCTCCGCAGCCCATGCGCGGAAGAATTCAAGGTTCTCGGGCGTAGTGAGCTTAATATTCCTGTCAGAACCAGCGGCAAAGTTAAGCCTAACGCCAAGCTGGACCATCATCGTGTTCGTGTAGTTAGACCCGTCAATTCCCACGCCTTTCTCGAAAGCCTCATGATACTTGGAGTCAAGGAGATCGAAACGGTATGCCTGTGGGGTTGAAACACGACGGAGCGTTTCGCGCGGAATATACTGCGTGGTGGTGGTTGGGTCCTCCTCATCAATGATAAAAATCTGCTCGTTATAAGGCATACTTGTCACGGCATTCCCATGACTCTGCGCCACACGAATGACGTCAGTAATTACCTCGGGATCGAGCATCGGCCGCACACCGTCGTGCACGATGCAAATATCATCCTCAGAGAGTTTACCCTCGAGATTGTACACGCCGTTACGAATAGACTCTTGACCCGAAGTACCGCCTTTAACGATCCACTTTAACTTATCAATCTTGTATTGCCTCGCATATGCAAGAAGAACTTGCTCCCATCCATCCAGGCAAACAACCTCGATTGCATCCACAAGCGGATGGTTCTGAAAGGCCTCGAGAGTATAAACAATGACGGGCTTCTCCCCCACATTAATAAACTGTTTAGGAATCTTCTGCCCCATACGCGAGCCAACTCCACCCGCGATAACGATTGCACAAATCGCCATGATGCTCTACTTTCTCTTAAGCGAACCGCTGTCACAAAACACTTAAAGGCCGTTCAATGGCATACAGAGACGAACGGACCACTCGAAATTGCAATCAAAAATCAACTTGTGCATGCGCTAGCCAAGCAGCTGGCGAAGCGCGCCGGCGGTAGCGCTATCAGCAACATCAGTATGTTTAAAATGGGAAGCAATATCATTTGGAAGGTTAAAAGGGTCGCCATAATGCTTCGTTAGCAATTCCATGTACTTGCAGGGCGCCTTGATTTGCATCCCCTCAAACTCAAGGTCGATAAGAGGGAAGATCTCGTCTAGCGGCGAAACCCAATGGAAATTGTCAACACCAACGGTGTTGTCGATTGACCAGATAACTGCCTTAGCGTCGCTCCTGTCACACACAAGACCGACTGCCCTTTCCTCATTTATCGCATTCGAAAATAAAGAATCGGCGATGTCCATATTGGGATCAGTAGCAGGAACGCATGACTTATCAATCCAAGACGAAAGACTAGAGTCGCTGCGCATGCGTTCGACCATTGCCTCACGTATTTGAAGTTGCTGGTCGTAGATCTCAACGTTGTCGGTTGACGCCCAGTCAAAAATAAAAATGTCCAAGAATACGGGGATAGAGTCGTCCGCGTATTGGAATCTCACCTGACGGCACTGGACAAATCCATCAAAAGCTACTGAGACACAGAATCGGTCGTGAGATTGAACTAGACTAACCAAACGCTCAATATCCTCACGCATCATTCCAAGATCGATATCGTCATCCCAAGGGATAAAACCACCATGGCGCGCAGCCCCAAGCAACGTTCCACAAGTAGCGAAATATGGGATGTCGTTATCCCTGCACAGCGAGTCAAAGTCGGCTAGCAACTTAGCCGATCCAAGTTGGAGCAGCCTCAAGCTGCCAGTGGCAGCAGGGAGCGATGTGAAGAAGCGCTTTTTGGCTTCGATGAGCGACTCCCCTTCCTTGCGATAACCTTCCCAGGCAAAGAGCATAGCCTTCTCGTCATGGGATTTAAGGTCACCCCTCAGTGCTTTAACTTCATTTAAAAGCTGAACGCTTATATCCCAATGCAGCTCATCGTGAATACCGCGCGCCTCGGAAGCCGATAGCATATTTGCCTTAATATCTTCGACGTCTTTCGAAAGTAACGCAAAGCGTGATAAAGAAACAGGCAGAAGTTTCTTAACAAAATTCTTCATGACCAAACAACCTCTTTACCAATTTCCAATCGGGATAAAAATTATTAGCCGCGTCCAGTCAACTTATAAATAAGACGTTGGACAGAGACATACGTCTTGGACTCAGCAATTCTATGGGCAAGCCTCTCAACAGCAACAGGTCGTTTCTTTCGATCTCCATATAAAGGCGAAAGATAGTAATAGGGCTCATCGTATGCAGAATGCTCATTTATCAGACCATGGTTGATGGAGGCCTGAATAGCGACGAGCTGTTCATAAACTCCTGGATCCTTAATCTGTTTTAAGATGGCATCTAAGTAGTCACGGTTAAATCGATTGACGATTGTCACGTATAACTCGTGCATTTTCAGCCTATCGGCAACAGCAAGATTGTGTCCCATGCCCCAAAGCATGTCCCTGACTCTAGCAACCGTCCATTCAGTTTCTTTGTAGCCGACCCTATAGTGGTACACGTCAACCGGCACGATCTTGCAGCCGCCTGCCTTTTTCACCGCGCGCAAGAAAAAGACCGGATCTTCATACCAATTCAGTTGAGGGAAGCGAACTGTACCGTCGACAAACAGGGACGAGTCGTACATAAAGCGAATCCAACCGTAGTCAGTCCAAATCTGCTCGAGAGGCACTTCGCGCTCGCAAGAAACATGATAGAAAGACTCATCGAATGAAAACTCAGACTTGATCTTTCCAGACGGCTTTAACAATGAAAGAGAGCCGCCACAGATGAGAGCTCCCGACTTGTCCATGGCATCGAATAATTCGGAAAACACATGGTCAGTGGCAAATTTGTCGTCTGGATCAATGAAAATTAGGCGCTTGCCCCTGGTAAGTTCGATAGCCCTATTACGGGCAGATCCGGCACCACAATTAAACTGACTCAGGACATGAATACGCGAGTCACGAGACGCGATCTCTTCCAGCAGGTCCAAAGAGCCATCAGTTGAGCCATCATTAACAAGCAACACTTCAAAATCTTTAAAAGATTGCTGGAGCACCGAATCCAAGCACTCTTCGAGATACTCATGGACATTGTATACGGGGACGACCACTGATAAGAAAGGCGCAACATCCGAACAGGTATGAGGAGCAAATAGTGCATCAACGCTTGCCATGGAATAATATTGTTCGCGCAAACGACAGGCCTGGTCCCAATCGAGGCTCGAATACCCCTTACGGACAGAAGACCATACAGAGAGAAGCTGACCGTAAAGAAGTCGAGTTTTTTCATAGGACTCAGACATGCCGAACAAGCAGCACGCCATTTCTTTTGCATCCTCTATGGCAATGTCGAAACCCTCCGCCCCAGGCGTACAAGAAGAACAGAGCAAAGATGCCCAGTTGACCGGGAGCTGCTTGATTTGATTTAAGTCAAGTTTCGAAATCGCACGCAGCGCAGCTGTTACAAGTGTAGAAGAGCCCTCGGCCCACAACTCAACGTTTCGAAGGGCATAGTTCTTGGCATCAGTCGAATAAGCATCTTCGCCATCAGCGGTGGCAGCAAGATCGTCAAAACTGGCGTCGTTCGCACCAAGGGCAACAATAGAAATGCTCCCACCACGACATGCAGTCACATCACAATGGCCCAGAAGACGATGCTGAAGAACGTCAGCGTCGCTACGAAGCCTGCCCATTCCTTCGAATTCATTTTTTAGCTCAAAAACAATAGATTCAGACTCAGGCGAGACAACAAACACCTCGTCGTCATTTGATAATTTATCGAGCAAATTACGGACAGAGGTTTTTGCGTCAGCAACTGAAAGAGCGTTACAACAAACCAAGATGGATCGACTAGGCTCAGTGGACCCATATTGCTCCAAGAAATAAGCCTCGGAATCATTAATCATTTTATTTAAGCGAGCCAAGGTGCGCGAGTCGAATCGATCGGAATCGATTAAGCCCGCTTGTTTAATCTTGCTAAATTCCTCAACATATCTTGGATAAAAACGCTGTTGTAGCTCAGGAGCGAGACGATTTAGATTCCACAGATAGCCCTCGTATTGTTGGCGAGGAATCCAGTATTTTATAATTTGAAACTTTTCGTGGTCTCGCTTGGCGTAATCCCAAACCTCAGCGTACTCATCACACACGCAAAAGAGTTTATTCTGATTCTTTACAGAAGAGTTAGCGTTATCGATACGGTAATGGAGATATCCATCTTTGAGCAGCTTGACTCTGTCTGCAGCATAAAATGCCTTGAAATAGAAAGCCGTGTCCTGGAACGACGCACCCGGCGTAGGCAAGAAACGCACTTCCTCCTTATCGAGCATCGACTTCTTATAAATGCTTGTCCAAATTGCAGGCTGGCACATAAAGACACGAGGATTATCGATTGGATGAAACACCTTGTCGTACGAACTGCAGACAGCAAGATTTTCGACCAGATAATCGCACGACGAGTCCTCTTCGGTGCGATGAGCATAGTAGTTTGAACGAACAACGTCCAGATCGTTTTTGACCGCTTCTTTATACAGCGTTTCGAACATATTGAGAGAAGCAAAGTCGTCGGACTCAACGATTCCGATATACTCGCCACGAGCAAGCTCAATGCCCTTGTTCATTGAGTCACCATAGCCGCTATTGGGCTTATCAATAACGACAATGCGTGTATCGCGGCGCTCGTATTCGCGAATAATCGACAAGGATGAATCGGTTGATCCGTCATTGATGCAGATGATTTCAATTTCGCGAAGCGTCTGATTTACCAAACTATTTAGGCACTCACGCAAGTAGCGCTCAACATTGCAAATCGGCACCAAAATCGAAACTTTAGGATTTTTCAACATAGACCACCGTTAACGTAACGAATACTACTGGCCTAATACTATCATCCACTTCGTATAATTAGATAAAACCCATTGCCCGAGAAGCCCATAAAGGAGAATCCCTTTGTTTCCTCTAACAGCGTTCCTCATTGCGCTTGCAGTCCTCTATCTTCCTGGCTGCATTATTTGGAACAACCGCTTTGACAACCCAGCAGCGACCGCCGCAGCGGCGCCTCCAACGAGTATTTTTGAATATGTGTTAGTCGGCATCTTGTGTTCTAAATTACATATTGCCATCTCAGCGATTAGCATGCTTACTCTTGCAGTTTTATTCTCAATTGGCATCTCCCTATGCTTGCTGGTTGGTTCAAAAACCAGGAGGACAAATCCTTCCATAGCCAAGCTTAATGGACAGGATTTCTTACCTCTATTAATTTGCGTAGGAACCGGCTTCGTCTTTGCCTATTGGTTCTTTTCGCACTCTTTGGCAGACTGGTCCCATTTAACGCAATCCGAAGACAACATTCGTCACTATGCTTACATACGCAGCCTTCTCAACTCAACGGATTGGTCGACACTAAACGTGTCTATGTATGGAATAGGCACTTCTCAATCGCTCAACCCCTATTTATCCCAGACCGGAGGGTTTTATCCCCTTGGATGGCATATCCCGTCTGCTATAACCTGCGCACTAGCATCGACTAGCATAGGAATTGGGACAAATGTAGTAAATTTCACTCTAATCGGCATTTCACTGCCCATAGGATCCTATTACTTAATTAGCCAAGTATTTCCAAATGAATCCAAGCTTCGAGTAGCCACCGGGGCCATCGTTTCTCTGGTTTTACCGGCATCACCCTGGGTATTGCTCGCTGTATGGCCTCTATTTCCAAATCTTGCCACGATGTGTCTTGCCCCGGCGGCAGCCGCCTTATTTATCGATGCAACAACTGATTCAAGCGCTAATAGGTCAACCAAGATCGCCGGTTTCATTCTGTGCTGTGGCGGAATAAGCGTCACTCAGCCCAACGGCATTTTCGTGTGTGCCGTATTTCTTATTCCTTATACCGTATGGATCTGCTCCAAGCACGCTGGAGAAAAGCAATTTGCAAATAAGCTTGGAAAAGATAAAGCCAAGTTGATTGCCGGCTCCGCTGCGGGCCTTTTCATCTCATTAATATGGTTATTTGTATATAAACTTCCACCTTTTCAGGGCGTAGTTTCCTACTACTGGAGCCCGATAAGCACGATTTGGCAAGCAATAGTCGACTGCCTATTTACTGCTTACCCCATTCAACCTGCAAGTATTTTTGTAGCATTGCTATGCGCGGCAGGAGCCCTAGGGTTGCTTCGTAAAAAGCTATATTGGCCAGTTATTTCATGCTCATTGGCAGTAGTTCTTTATGTCGTTGCAGCAGCTTTCGGCGATAACGTTATTAAACATGTGCTGACAGGCTTCTGGTACACCGACCCGTACAGAGTTGCTGCAATGCTGGCCTTCTGCTGCATTCCCGTAGCATATTCTGGATTCACCTTACTTTTAGGGGCAGTCAAAGCAATCGCTGATCGCCTTGATATGCCAAGCAAGTCCTGCATCGTTGCCATTGCCGCGGTCCTCGCGCTCTTTATTGTATTTGCACTACCCTCTTTTGTTATCCAAGGTGTCGCAGAAATTACCACTCCCTATTCGACCATGACCGCAAACATGAGAGGATTTACGAGGGTTGAGGAAGGAGCAATTCTAACTGACTCCAAAATTGAATTCCTGAATAAAGTTGCCACGATTACCGGCCCCAACGCCGTAATCGCTAACACCCCATATGATGGAAGCTGTTTTGCTAAAGGCGTCGCCAACCTCAATCTACTCTTCTGCAATGATGAAAACTACACCGAATTAACCACGAGCAGCTGGGCCATTGATCTTCGTTCGAATCTCTGCAATTACACCAGCTCGAATTCAACAAGGGCCAATGTCAGCAGTAAGAACATTCAGTATGTTCTCCGCCTCGAGGCAGACGAGAAAAATATGAAGGCGTGGTATCCGGGCTTTGAACAGCAAAACTGGACGGGAATTCTCTCAATAACTGAGAAAACGCCAGGTTTTGAATTGGTTTTACAGACAGGAAATATGGCGCTATATAAAATCACTAATTAATGAAGTACGCCAAACGATGCTTCGACGAAAAGATTGATACTGACCAATTCAAAAGACACAAGTACTATACAGTCGAAAGGGCAGATTATACTCATGTGGGCGTCTTTTATTGCTGCTTTTCTTTGTGGCATTATAACGATAATGGTTCCGGGCTACTTCATCGGAAGGGCTTTATTTAGCAACCCCCTACAAGCAATCGCTTTCTCGCCAACAGCATCTGTAGCACTATTCATAGTTGTGGGTTTAATAGCATATCCAATAAGCATGTCTTCGCTCCATTTTTATTTGCTGGTTTTATTACTTAGCCTCATGTTTTTTATGCTATTTAAAAAAACAAGGGCGACACCAACTATCGATCAATATTTAACGCTATCAACTTATATGCTTGTGGGAACAATCCTGACCGTCTCTATATTCCTTCGCAATATAGACGGACCGGCGTCTTATTCGGTGCAGACTGATACAACTTTCCATTTATCGTGCGCAAAAGCAATGCTTGATTCAGGAAGGTATTCGATTCTGCATGCCTCTGAATATCCAGACTTGATGAACGCAGGCCAAGGTATATTCTATCCCGCGGCATGGCACATCATTACTGCCGTCGCAAGCGACTTGTCAAAAACGAATATCGTCATTGCACATAATGCGATTAATTTCATTATCTGCTCATGTGTCTACCCCCTTTCCACATGGCTATTTCTTTCTTCCATTTTTAAAAACGATAAGAACCTTATTTATGCAGGTGGAATTACTTGCGTCCTATTTTCCTATTTTCCTTGGGCTTTTTTAATTGTGGGACAATTTGATTCCAATTTACTAGCAAACGCACAATTACCAGCATTTCTTTTTGCGTTCTATCAGTTGATAACAAACGATTGTCTTTCAAACGAAGCGTCGATCGAAATATCAAAATCCAAATCACTGTCTCCCACAGTATGCGCAATATGCATATTATCCATATCATTCATTGCCCTTGTAGGCTCGCAAACTAATGCAGTTTTCTCTGCCGGTGTAATTTGTATTCCGTTGATTGTCCTTTTTTCCTGCAAAACGGCAGGACGCTATACGAACAGAATTGAGCTACGTTTTCTAGCTTCAATTCTAACGATTGGATTAATCGGCATCCTCTGGCTATTGGTATATTCATTGCCTTTTATCCAACCTATCGTCAACGTATATAGAGAACCGACGGCAACACCGCTAGAGGCTTTAAAGAACATCCTTCTTTTGAAATACGGACAACCCACCAACGCGCAACCCATACTCGGACTGCTTGTGTGTATTGGACTTGTCGCCGCGTTCGCAAGCACTAGATATAAATGGCTTTCAGTCTCATATATTTTAATTGCCGCCCTGACGTTTATATGCATGACTCTGAACCATCCGCTTCGTCAGCTCATATGTGGCTTCTGGTACTCGGGAACTATTCGACTAGACGGAGTGCTAGCAATTGTCGCCGTGCCGCTAGCCGCAATCGGACTATGCAAAATCGCTCACGTACTTATTAGGCCCCTATTAAATAGTGGCAGAATAAAACCTGTCGACTTGCTAATTCCTGCGTTCACCATATGCATGGCTATCCTCATAGTTGCTTATCCTAAAACCATTTCATTCAGCAAAAATAATTACAGATATCTCTGCGAACAAATAAAGGTGAACTACTCACTAACGTCAGGCGTTTCTATTTCACCTGAAGAAAGGCGATTTGTAGACAAAGTAAAACGAATCGTTGGGAAAAAATCTGTGATCAATATACCTTCAGATGGCAGCATCTGGTTATATGCATCCGATGATATAAACGTGATCTCTCGTCAGTTTTACTCTACGCCTAATAAAGAATACGAGTTGTTTAAAACTTCACTCTACGAGGCCTCCGAAAACAATGACGTCTTAAATGCAATACAGAAAACCCGCGCACGTTATGTGCTCATCCTCGATGAAACCGTAAATGTTGGCTACTTTGATCCAAGCGAATGGAAAGGCATATTAGACATCACAGACGATACCCCCGGTTTTACATGCCTGCTTTCCGATGGCGATATGCGACTATATCAAATTGATTTTTAATGTTTAAGTGAAATATTAATACCGGCAAAGAATTGCGACCCGACATGATCCCAGCAATGGAAGTAACAAGAAAGATGGTTTGGTGCCCGATCCGAAGCGAGTCGGTCGGCGATCGGGAACCTGAAATACGGTTAATATCCTATGCCGGCCTCGACTCTGCCCGCAAGTTCGAGGCCGGACTCGATAATCTTCCTAATATCCGCCTCAAGCCGCGCCCAGTCGACCGCTCCGACGATTCCGCACCTGCGCCCTCGCCGTAGAGTTCGTTCCCTCGTCCCCGAGAAGCACCTGGATCCCTGCCACATCTCGACCTGCTCGCACATGACCGCGTCCGCGGAACACCTGCGAGACGATCCTGCCCACGCAAGTAGCGAGCGCCCTCTCGCGGTAGCCGTTGCGGTTGTTCGCGCCGCTGCACAGCTGGTCGGCCTCCGCATTCATCACGGCGTTCACGACCTGCTCGGCGAATCTGCGCAGCAGCTCCTATATGTCGATGGCGCCGTCGTCGAACCGGGGCATGACATGCATGTCCGGAGACGGGTCTAATAGGATTTCCATAACGGTCTTCGTCCTTTCCTAGAACCTGTTGTTGTCGTGATTTCAAATTCTAGGACGAAGGCCGCTCTTCTTTAAACGGACGCAAGGGTGTCGCCCTTACACCAACATTTTCGACGCGAACGTCGTTTTACAAAATCAGCATCGTTCCAACGAACAAATACTCAAGTAGACATTATTTATCTAATGCGACCGCCTGAACAAGAGAGTTCAAACGCTCTTCCAACTTAGCCAGGCGCAGGGAATTACAGAAATCACGAACGACGAGAACAGCAATCACATACAAAATAACTAAGTTTGAGGGCGAAACAAAACCAAAAAGAGTTGAACAAGCGATTGCTATTTCGGGAAAAATGCCAAGAATCACAAAACTCAAGCTAAACAACAGCCAGAATAACGAATCCAGAGCTTGCATCTGAGACTTTTTAAGCTTTCGGACAACAAATATCAAAACAATAGCAGCGCTGACAATCAGCAACACGCGAAGTGATATAGACATAACCATCACCTAAACCATTGAACAATTAGAAGCGTTACGAATACCCGAAGCATATACTGCATAGATTTAACCGGATTTAAGTAGCTTTCTCCACCTTGGCGTTCACGCATCGAAACCTGAACTTCAGAGACTGAGTATCCTTGTTTTAAAAACAAAGCAATTGATTCTGGCTCAGGATTAAGAGTGTTGTCGTAATAGTATCTTTCGAGTACAGGGCGACTAAACAGCCTGAAGCCAGATGTGGGGTCACTAATGCGATGACCGGTCAGCATTTTAATCAAAACAGTAATCATGCGTGAGCCAACCATGCGCATCGATTTATCTTTGCGGACAGTCAGAAACCTAGAACCGATAACAATGTCGGAACCAGTATTAACCGCCTTCTCAACAAGAGCAGCCAAATACTCCGGACGATGTTGCCCGTCAGCATCAAATTGGATCATATAGTCGTATCCATGGTCAACGGCATATCGAGCCGCAGTCTGGAAACCAACTGTAAGGCCACAGTTAATTGGCATGTTAATAATATTGCAACCGATATTCTCGCATATAGAAAGTGTGCGGTCGTGAGATCCGTCATTAATAACTACAAAATCGAACTTAGGCGCAACTTGCCTAAGCTCGATTATGGTGTTTTCTATACACTCTTCCTCATTGTATGCCGGGATGGCAACAAGGGTTCTTGGATAATAGGACACACAAATCCATTCTCAAGGTATTAATTTAACAAGCTAATTTTAGTGTAAGAAATTACTATCGATATACATTCCGCGAATTTACATCTTGCATAAGGACTTCGTAAATCATTCAAACTGGCGTTTGCCTTCGAAACGGCAGCTTCGAGGCTACCTAACGAGCTCGCGCACAGCATGGCCCAGCTGGCCGTCGCACCCGGTGACGAGCGTCCTCCTGGGCGCCATCGGGACGACGTCCTTGAGGTGCGGGTGGTTCAGGTCGGCCTCGGATACGGTGGCCTTATCGAGCGGGATCGGCCACTCGATGGCGAGCTCGGGGTCGGCGAGGTTCACGAAGGTGTAGGTCCTCTTGAGCTCGAGGGACCAGTGCGCGTCCACCAGGTAGGTGTAGGCGGTGCCGTCCTCCAGGGCCTGGAAGGAGTTGCCCACGCCGCGCGGGACGTAGATGGCCTTGGAGGGGTCGAGCACGGTCGTGTAGACCTTGCCGAAGGTGGCGCTTCCCTCGCGCAGGTCGACCCATGCGCCGAAGACGCTGCCGCGGGCCACCGAGATGAACTTGTCCCAGGGCTCGGCGTGGATGCCGCGGGTGACTCCCCTGTTGTCGTTGTAGGAGATGTTGTTCTGGACGACGCGGAGGTCGGGGATGCCCAGGGCGCACATCTTGGCGCGCTGCCAGTTCTCCTTGAACCAGCCGCGCGAGTCGCCGTGGACGGCGAGGTCGACGACCCTGAGGCCCCCGATGCCGGTCTCGGTGACCTTCAGGTCCTTCTCGAATGCGATGTCTGCCATAGGTCTCTCCCCCTCCTACTGCCCCTGCGCGCGGTAGCGGGCCTCGGTGGCCTCCTTGGCCGGGCGCCACCAGGG
>CAKTWW010000001.1 GCA_934630855.1 uncultured Collinsella sp. | reverse complement strand
TTGGGGTCGGGCCCGATTTTGCCTCTTGACAATGTCCTGCTCATAATAAAGGGGACAGGCACCTTTGTGGTGGTTTTCTCGTTCTAGTAGTATTCAATCTTAGCGATACCCACGAGCACAAGGAGTCTCTTATGGCAGAGCCGCTTACCGCCGGAATCACTCGCGACCGCGCGTTCGAATTGCTCAACGAGCACAACAAGGACCCGTTCCACATCACGCACGGCGAGACGGTCGAGGGCACCATGCGCTATTTTGCGCGCGAGTTCGACCCCGAGAACGAGGAGTTTTGGGGCATCGTCGGCCTGCTGCACGACCTGGATTGGGAGGAGCATGAGGACGACCCCATGAACCACACCATCTATGCTGCCGAGATTCTCGAGGGCGAGGGTGCGACTCCCGAGCTCATCCGTGCCATCCAGACGCATACGTCCGATTTCAACTCTTCGCTGCCCAAGCCCGAGCTGCAGATGGAAAAGATTCTGTTTGCCTGCGACGAGCTCACTGGCCTGATCGGCGCCGCCGTCATCATGCGCCCCAGCAAGAGCGTTATGGACTTTACGACCAAGTCGCTCAAGAAGAAGTTTAAGGATAAGCGCTTTGCCGCCGGCTGCTCGCGCGATGTGATTTCGCAGGGCGCCGAGATGCTGGGCTGGGAGCTTCCCGAGCTCTTCGACCGCACCATCGCGGCCATGCAGTCCTTCGCCCCCGACCGCGACACCTTCCAGGCCTAATCCGCCTCGTCTAAAGCGCAAAACCACCACAAAGGGGACAGGCACCTTTGTGGTGGTTTTTCGTTTGCATCGGAAGGATGCTATCCCGCCTTGCGGATCGACCACTCTCCCACGCCTGTCAAGCGCTGTATTTGACGGATGGAAAGACCGGCTTCCCGCATCGCCGCAAGCACCTCATTGCGCCTAGACTTATCGAGAGCCTTGACATCGGAAAGTTCGCCAAGGCCAAACGAGCGGATCAACGACACTCCCACATCCAATGCTTCGTCCTCGCCAATTCGCCCGCCGGTCGGTGGTCGAATAACCGCACCATTCGACGCATCCATAAAGGCCAGATAATCGCGTACGCGCGGAAAAGCAAGGCGGACAAGAGCCAAATCGACCGTCGCGATATCCGGATCGCGTTCGGCATAATCCAGATGGCTGCTCCATCGATATGCATCGTAAGGACAAATACCAGCTTTTTGCGGATTGAAATGAACATATCGAATGGCGTCGAGAAGGTATTCCTCGCTCGAAATCGAAGCACTCGAGAACCTGTCCTGAAAAACATGTCCAACATGCCCATGCCGACGGTTATACCAAGTCGCGTAGCAAGACATAACAAGATACATTGCCTCGCTCATGTTGTCATCGGGATCACTTAGGACAAGATGAACGTGGTTACCCATCAGGCACCAAGCAATAAGCCTAATGTTGAACCGCATTATCGAAGACCGAATAAGCGACAAAATGCGTCTTCTGTCTTCATCATCCTCAAACAGAAGCTGTTTGCCGTTGCCCCTCATCGTAATGTGATACAGGCCAGTCTGCGATTTCTGTCGCGGCTTTCTTGACATGGGCGTCTCCTTGCTCTCATGCCAAAAATAACCCCACGGCATACGTAAAACGGTGAGAATCTACTCACCGATTAAGTCGTCCACCTGCCGAAATGCCACCTCTTGCGCAGCGCAAATATGCTTAGATACAGTTAGTCAAAACCACCACAAAGGTGCCTGTCCCCTTTGTGGTGGTTTTTTGCGCGGACGTTAGGGACGGACCTGCCCGGTGCCGCGGAGCTTGTATTTGTAGGTGGTGAGGGCCTCGGCGGCAAAGGGGCCACGGGCATGGAGCTTTTGGGTCGAGATGCCGATCTCGGCGCCCAGGCCAAACTCGCCGCCGTCGGTGAAGCGCGTGCTGGCGTTGGCGTACACGGCCGAGGCATCGACCGCATCCAGGAAGCGCTCGCAGGCGGCCTCGTCCTCGGCAACGATGGCCTCGGAGTGCATAGTGCCGTAGCGGTTGATGTGTGCGATGGCCTCGTCCTCGTCGGCCACGACCTTCACGCTCATCTCGAGCGCCAGGTACTCGCGGCCCCAGTCCTCCTCGGTTGCGGCAACGAAGTCGTCGCCCTCGGCAAGCCCGGCGTCGACACACGCGGTGCACGTGGCCTCGTCGCCGTGAATGAGCACGCCGTGGTCGTGCAGCACGGCAACGACCGCGGGCAGGAAGCGATCGGCCACGGCACGGTCAACGAGCAACGACTCGGCGGCATTGCACACGCCCACGCGCTGGGTTTTGGCGTTGACGATAATGTTGAGTGCCTTGTCAAAATCGGCGGATTCCTGCACGTAGATATGGCAGTTGCCCGTGCCTGTCTCGATCACCGGCACCAGCGACTCGCGCACGCAGCGCTGGATCAGGCCCGCGCCACCGCGCGGAATGAGCACGTCGACGATGCCGCGGAGCTTCATCAGCTCGCCGGTGGCCTCGCGGTCGGTGGACTCAATCATCGAGACGGCCTCGCGCGGGAAGCCCTTGGCCTCGAGCGCATCGGCCAGCAACTCGGCGATCATGGCGCACGAGTGATAGGCCAGCGAACCGCCACGCAGAATGCAGGCGTTGCCGGTGCGGATGCAGATGCCCGCGGCGTCGGCTGTCACGTTGGGGCGCGCCTCGTAGACCATGGCGACCAGGCCCAGCGGCACGCTCACGCGGGTGAGGTCCACGCCACTTGCGAGCACGCGGTGGTCGAGCACGCGGCCGACAGGATCGGGCAGTTCGGCGAGTTTCTCCAGGCCGGCGGCCATGCCCTCGACGCGCTCGGGCGTCAGCAGCAGACGATCGAGCAAGCCGGCCGAAGTGCCCGCATCGCGCGCGGCGGACATATCGAGCTCATTGGCGGCAACGATGGAGTCAACACCGTCGCGCAGTGCTGTGGCCATGGCACGCACGGCCTCCTGGCGCTGCTCGTCGCTCGCCGTGGCAAGCGAGGACGACGCTGCCTTGGCGGCAACGGCAAGATCGTGGACATACGTGGCTATATCGACCGACATGGGCGGCCCTTTCTCCTAGAAGTTTGCCAACCATGGTAGCCGATTTGCACATGCCCTCGCGCGCGGCGGTAGAATTGGTCAACCCGAAACACCGCAACGAACGGAAGTACCGCATGGCCCTCATCACTTCGTACCACGTCCCCGGCCTCTATGTCGAGGACCACAGCATCGACGTCCCCCTTGACTGGCGCGGCCTGGAGCCGATGCTGCTGGCCGTCGGCAGCACCATGCGCCGCGGCGCCATGCCGGCGCCCATCGCCGGCGCGCCCGAGAGCATCAAGCTCTTCTATCGCGTAATCTGTGCGCCCGACCGCATCAACGACGACCTGCCGCTGCTCCTGTTTTTGCAGGGCGGCCCCGGCGGCGAGAGCCCGCGTCCGCTGTCGCCCACGAGCGACGGTTGGATCGAGGAAGCCGTCAAGCATTTCCGCGTGGTCCTACCCGACCAGCGCGGCACGGGGCGCAGCAGCTGCGTGGACGGGCGCACGATCGCGACCCTGGGCGAGCGCGCGACGGCTGCCGGCTCCGACGCGGCGCGCTCGCAGGCGGACTTCCTCAAGCGCCACCTCGCCAGCTCCATCGTGCGCGATTTTGAGTACCTGCGCCTAGTGGGCTTTGGCGGCAAGCCGTGGGTCACGCTCGGCCAGAGCTACGGCGGCTTTTTGACGCTGAGCTACCTGTCGCTCTTCCCCGAGGGCGTGGCGGCGAGCTTTACCTGCGGCGGCATCCCCCACGTCCCGGCGAGCGCCAGCGAGGTCTACGCGCACACCTTCCCGCGCATGGCCGCCAAGACACAGCAGTATTACGACCGCTACCCCGCCGACGTCGAGCGCGTGGCGGCTCTTGCCGATGCGCTCGAGGAGCAGAAGCCCGTGCTGCCCGACGGCTCGCCGATGACGGTCGAGCGCCTGCAGCTCATGGGCAGCGACTTTGGCATGAAGCCGAGCTTTGAGCGCATGCACTGGATTATCGATCACGCTTTCGTTGATGGCGACGGCACGCTGAGCTGCGGAGCCTCGGTGTCCGACAGCTTTTTGATGCGCGCCTTCGAGCGCACCAACACGCGCACAAATCCGCTGTACTGGACGCTGCAGGAGTTCATCTACGCCGATGGCGATACCATGCCGATTCGCTGGGCCGCGGCCGAGGAGAAGGCCCATCGCGCCGAGTTCGACACGCTCGCGCGCCCGCTCATGTTTACCGGCGAGGCCATGTTCCCGTGGATGTTTGAGCAGATGCCCGAGCTTAAACCCTTCAAGCCGGCGATGGACCTGCTGATGGAGGACACCAGCTGGGACAAGATCTACGACCCGCAGCGCCTGGCCTGCAACGAGGTACCGCTTCAGGCCGCGGTGTATTTCGACGACATGTACGTGGATTCGGGCATGCAGCTCGACACGCTGAGCCGCGTGGACAATTCTCACGCCTGGGTGACCAACGAGTTCGAGCACGACGGCCTGCACGGCAGCGTGGTGTTCAAGCACCTCTACGACGAAGCCCTCAACCGCGGAGACCTGCGCCGAATTTTCTAGCGAAGGAGTGTCCCCACTGCCGGCACACAAGGAACGTCCCCAAGTGCCGACAGCGGCAACATCGCAGGTAGAGGACGGAAAGCGAAAACGCCCCTAAGCGAGCAAGGTGACGTGAAAGAGGAGGGCATTGACCTTCTGGTCATGCCCGACGAATGAACGTCAGATTGCCGCTTAGGGGCGTTTGCAGCGTCAATTGGTTAGGCAAACACAATCAAATTATCTCGATGGATCGCCGGCTTCTCGGCCAGGTCCGCGAGCAGGCGGTTGCTGGCAATCTGGTCTTGGCGGCGTCCTGCAGCAAGCTCCAGCACGTCCGAATCGGCCTCGGCGATGCCGCGGGCGACGACCATACCACTCGGATCGCACACGTCGAGCACATCGCCCTCGGCAAACTCGCCATCGATCTCGCGAATACCCACCGCGAGCAGCGACGAACCACGGCTGACCAGCGCCTTCGCGGCACCCTCGTCAACCGTTACCGAACCGTGAGCCTTGTCGCCCAGCGCGATCCACAGCTTGCGCGGCGCAATGTCCAGGCGCTCCGCCGGCGGATCGAACAGGGTTCCCACGCTCTCGCCACGGGCCAGGCGCACGAGCGCATCGGGCTCCTCGCCCGAGCAGATCACACTCTGGATACCTGCCGTCATCAAAATGCGACTCGCGCGGATCTTGGTGATCATGCCGCCGGTGCCCACCGACGTCGACGAATCGCCCGCCGAGGCGATAATCGCCGCATCGATCTTGTGCACAACCGGAACAAACTCGGCGGTCGGGTCCTCGTGCGGATTGGCGGTGTAGAGGCCGTCGATGTCGGACAGCGTCACGCACAGGTCCGCAGAAACCAGGCAGCTCACGAGTGCCGCCAGCGTGTCGTTGTCGCCGAACTTGATCTCGTCGACGGTGACGGTATCGTTCTCGTTGACGACCGGCACCACGCCGAGCTCCACTAGGCGCAGCAGGGCATCGCGCGCGTGCAGGTAAGACGTGCGACGCGCCGTGTCGTGGCGCGTAAGCAGCACGAGCGAGGTGAGCAGGTCGCGTGCATGGAACTCCTCGTCATAGGCCGACGAGATGATGCACTGGCCGGCCGAGGCGCAGGCCTGCAGGCTCGGCAGATCGCCCACCGGTTTGCGGTCAAAGCCCAGCACGGGATAGCCGCACGCAATGGCGCCGGAACTCACCACGACCAGACGCCAGCCGAGCTTGCGCAGGGCCGCCGCCTGGTCGGCAAGCCCGCCGATAAAGGCGCGGTTGACCTTGCCGTCGGCGCCCACCACCGTGGACGAACCGATCTTTACCACCATCGTTTTATAAGAAGTCGTCATACGTCAAACCAATCGAATGTCGAGCGTTCGGGCGAGCTAGGGCAGCTGGGACAGCAGGCGCGGGACGGACGAAAATGATCCGTTTTCCTCCGTCCCCTTCGGATCATTTTGCCCAGGGGAAGGCGGATGCCGCGGCCATATTCTTGCGCACGAGCTCGTCGCGCACCTGGGCCAGGCCCTGCTCCATACCCACCACGTAGGTCTGCGGATACAGAAAGCGCTTGTAGGCAGCGTCCAGATGATCGAGCGCCCAGGCGCAGCGGTCGCGCGCGTCCTCGATGCTCTCGCGAGGCGCCACGGCGCTGCCGTCGCGCACGATCGGCACCAGCAGCTCACGATACTCAAGCTCGGACACATCGGTCACCAGGGCGGCATCGTTCACGGCCACGAGCGTGTTCCCGCGCGCGGCGCCCTCCCCCGCCAGATGGTCCTCGTCATAGATCATGTCGCAGACCGGGCCGCCAAAGCCGTCGTAATAACGGCGCACGCGCTGCACGCCGGGGATCGTGCGCTTGTAGGGCTGCTCGGAGAGCTTCACCACCGGCGTCCACGGATCCGCCTCGCTCGCGCGGCGGGCCGAAAGCTTGTACACGCCGCCCAGCGCCGGCTGATCGTAGCAGGTCGCGAGCTTGGTGCCCACGCCAAAGCTGTCGATGGGCGCGCCCTGGTCGAGCAGCGACTGAATCGTGTACTCGTCCAGGTCGTTGGAGACCGAAATCCCCACATAGGGCAGGCCCTCGGCATCAAAGCGGCCGCGCACGTACTTGGAGAGCTTGGCCAGGTCGCCGGAGTCGATACGGATAGCCGACAGGCGCTCACCCGCCGCTTCCATCTCCTTGGCAACCGTAATGGCATGCTCGCAGCCCTCGCGCACGTCATACGTGTCGATGAGCAGCGTGCAGTTCTTGGGGCTCGACTTGGCAAAGGCGCGGAAGGCCTCGAGCTCGGAATCGAAGCTCATCACCCAGCTGTGCGCATGCGTGCCAAAGACGGGAATGCCGTAGCGACGTCCTGCCAGCACGTTGGACGTGGACGAGCAACCCGCCACGTAGCTCGCGCGAGCAACGGCCAAGCCGCCGTCGGGACCTTGAGCGCGGCGCAGGCCGAACTCTGCCACGGGACGACCATCGGCCGCCAGCACCACGCGCGCCGTCTTGGTGGCGACGAGCGTCTGGAAACCGACGATGTTGAGCAGCGCGGTCTCGAGCAGCTGGCACTCCAGCGCCGGGCCGGTGACGCGCACCATGGGCTCACGCGGAAAGACGAGCTCGCCCTCGGGCACGGCGTCGATGTTCACGTGCGCGCGGAAATTACGCAGGTAGTCGAGGAATGCCGGCTTAAACATCGCACCGCCGGCGGGAGCTTGGAGCGAGGCCAGATAGTCGATGTCCTCGGGCGTAAAGCGCAGGTTTTCGACGAGCTCGGGCAGCTCGGCGGTGCCGCACATGACGGCATACGCGCTGCCAAAGGGATGGTCGCGGTAAAACGCCGTAAAACAACCCAGCTCGTTGGCCTTGCCGCTCTCCCACAGGCCCTGGGCCATAGTGAGCTCGTACAGATCGGTGAGCATTGCGATGTCGGTGGGATGCGAGATGTCGGTCAAAGCCATGGGGCGACCTTTCGGATGCGTTGTGCAGAGGTTGAGGATGGGACGGTACAGGATGTGCGGGCGTGGCGCCCGGCGCGAATCGGCTAGTGCAGGCCCATGCTGCCCGTGATCGTGTAGCCCATAAAGACGATAAACCCGATCAGAGCGAGCGCGATGATGAGCTTTTGAGCCGGCGGCATGCCGGGGATCTCGTCCTCACCTTCGGGCTCCTTGGAGGTGACCATACGCTGGGCAAAGGTCATCTCGTCACGGCTCGGCTTGGTGTCAGCGGACTTGGGGCGAGCGGCTTTTTTGGGCTGAGGTTTGGGCGCGGCGGGCGCCTGCTTCGCGACGGCGGGCTCGGACGCGGCCTTCTCGGCCTTCGCGCGCTCGGCACGCAGAGCGGCCAGCTCCTCACGCTCGCGACGGGTCTGCTCTTGGGCCTCGCGACGGGCCTTTTCGGCGCGGAGCTCTTCCAACTCGGCGCGCTCCTCAGCAGACAGTGGTTGGGACTCAAGCTCGGCCATGGTACAGCCCTTTCTTTTAAAAAAAGCCGCCGACACAATGTCAGCGGCTTATCAAATCCAAGGGTGGAGACGAAGGGAGTCGAACCCTCGGCCTCTGCCATGCGACGGCAGCGCTCTCCCAACTGAGCTACGTCCCCAGGACAAGTTGATATTTTACCTACGGCTCGCCAACTGTCAACGCCCAAAAACCAGTCTTTTTGGGACGGGGCTAAATTAACTACCCTGGGCGCTGGTAAGGACGCCGGTGGTGTCGAAGGCTGGGGTGAAGCTCTCGTCCACGGCTCCGCCTTCTTGCCAAAACATCGTCGTAAAGCCCAAGTCGTCGGCGTGGTCGAGCACCTGCTCGTACTCCTCACGCGTCACGGCGCGCGCCAGCTCGCCGCCCTGCTCGCGCATGAGCGCATTGGGCGTGTACTGGTTCATGACCGAGATCGGCACGTCACCAACCGTCTGCCACACCAGGTCCAGCACGCGACACGAATCGTCCGCATGACCCGGCAGCACCAGATGGCGCACGATGATGCCGCGCTTCATGAGGCCATCGTCGTCCACCAGCTCTCCCCCGCGGCGCTCGATCTCGCGCGCCATCTGCGCCAGGCCCGATGCGGCGACGCGCGGGTAATCCTTAATATGAGAGAGCGACTGTGCAAGCCCTGCATCGGCATATTTAAAGTCGGTGAGCCACACGTCGACCAGGTCACCCAGGGCAGCCACGGCACTCGCCCGCTCATAGCCGCTCGTGTTGTAGACGATCGGAATGATCAGTCCGCGCTCCCGCGCCGCGGCAATCGCGGCCGGCAGCAGATGCGCATAATGTGTCGCCGTCACCAGATTAATGTTGTTCGCGCCCTGGTCCTGCAGCTCAAGCATAATCTCGACCAGGCGCTCGGGCGAGATCTCGAGACCGAAATTGCCCGTCGAGATCTCGTGATTCTGACAGTAAACGCATTTGAGCGAGCAGCCGCTAAAGAAAATCGTGCCCGAGCCGGCCTCGCCCGAGATGGGTGGCTCCTCCCACATATGGAGCGCCGCGCGGGCCACCTTGAGCGTGTCATCGGCGCCGCACACGCCGCGCGCGCCCTCATCGCGTGCCGCACCGCAACGGCGCGGACACAAATGACAGGCGGGCGAAAAAAGTTCGGTCAACGACGTCGACATGAAACCATGCTCCAAAACAACGATTTAGCAGCTCAAACGTAAAGGCCCGGACCGCGCAGGCGGCTCCAAGCCAAAGGCGCCGTAATCGTCCGACACGATTTTCATAATGTCAAGACTGGAATCGACAAAGTGCCGCTTTATGATGTAGGTATTCCGCCCCCCGCGGAGCAACTGGGTGAACCGTCGCGTTTATTTAGGGAGCCCACACAGTCGTATTTAGTACAGGTATCCTTCGTTGTTAAGGACGCTGGAACGGTCGATGAGGGCACCCACCTGTTTTAGGTGGGTTCATTTTCGTAACGTGGGGGGTGGTTTTCTTTTGCCGATTTTGCCGAAAATCGCCGCCGCAAATCCCACATGGACATCCAACGGCACCCGGCAGAACCCCTCGCCAACATCCCAATATCTGGTAAGCGCGTGATAATGCCATCGCGCAAACCCCCGCACCCCCTTTGGTCGAGTATCATAGGTCAGCTATGCCTTTGCCGCGTAGCACCCTTTGACCTTTTCCTTCGACGCTTGGCGGTTTTTAAATTCATGGCTTCATCCACGAGCTTCATACCGTACTTATGCGTGGCGGCCGCGGCCTTTATCACGACCTTCCTCACGGTGCCCCTGGTCAAGCGCCTGGCGATTAAGCTCGACGCCGTCGACTATCCCTCAAAGCGCCGTATCAACACCAAGCCCATTCCGCGCATGGGCGGCACGGCGGTCTTTTTGGGCCTCGTCGCGGCCTGCATTGTGCAGATCTTGGGCACCTGGTACCTGGGCTGGCCGCCCGCTTTGGTGCCGCACCCGCGCCTGCACATCAGCTATCCCATGCTGGCGCTCTCCTTTACCGTGATCTATGCGACCGGCGCGATCGACGACGTCTTCCAGCTCAAGCCCAAGCAAAAGCTGGCCGGTCAGGTACTCGCTGCGCTCATCGCCTGCATCGGCGGTCTGCGTATCGGCGTCATCGTCAACCCGTTTGCCCCCGGCGAGATCATGCTCGGTTGGCTCACCTACCCCATCACCGTGATCTACCTGGTGGCGTTCACCAACATCATCAACCTCATCGACGGCCTCGACGGCCTAGCCACGGGCATCTGCGGCATCGCGTCGTTCACCATGTTCACGATGGCCATGCTTTCGGGCCGCATCGACGCCGCCGCGCTTTCCATCGCACTCTTTGGCTCGTGCCTGGCTTTTCTACGCTACAACTTCAACCCCGCGAGCATCTTCTTGGGCGACTCGGGATCGCTGCTGCTGGGCTTTGCACTGGGCTCCATCTCGCTGCTCAACGTGAGCCGCACCGCTGCGCTCACCTCGCTCATCATCCCGCTCATCGTCGCCGGCGTGCCCATCATCGACACGTTCAGCGCCATCGTGCGCCGCAAGCGCGCCCACATTAGCATCGGGCAGGCCGACAAGGGCCACATCCACCACCGCCTGATCCAAGAGGGCTACAACCAAAAGCAGGCCGTGCTGCTCATCTACGCGTGGTGCATCATGCTTTCGGCCGGCGCCGCCGCCATCAACCAGGTCGAGGTGCCCATGCGCGTGCTCATCTTTGTGGTACTCGCCATTGGCTCCGCGGCCTTCGCCAAGCATCTGCACCTGTTTGAGCCCGTGCTGCGCCACCACTACAACAAGCGCACGCACGAGGACGAGCTGGTGACCCCCGACGACCCCGCCTTTAAGCAGGAGGAGCAAGCAGCCGAGGAACGCAAGGAAGAGCGCCACCGCAGGCGCTAGGGTTTGCTGCCGAGGATGCGGCACGTTGCCGCCTGCCGCCCGTGACCGCGCCGCGCCTGCCGCATCACTCTCGCCTTACCAGTCCCTCGCCCACTTACGCCCCACCCCTTTCAATAAACGCGCTATCATCTTGACCAATTCGCATACGTTAGGAGCAATCATGCCAAACGAGAACAGCTACGAAGTCGCGCTGCAGAAGAGCAACGCCATTCGCGAGGGCTTGGCCAAGACGCCCGAGAAGTTCACCATGCTCACCGGCGACCGCCCGACCGGCCGCCTGCACCTGGGCCACTACTTCGGCACCCTCAAGGGCCGCGTGGAGCTGCAGAACATGGGCGCCAAGACCAACGTGCTCATCGCCGACTATCAGGTCATCACCGACCGCGACACCACCGAGCACATCCAGGACAACGTATACAACATGGTCATGGATTACCTCGCCTGCGGCATCGACCCCGACAAGACCATGATTTACGCGCACTCCGCCGTGCCCGCCGCCAACCAGCTCATGCTGCCGTTCCTGTCGCTGGTGTCCGAGGCCGAGCTGGCGCGCAACCCCACGGTCAAGGCCGAGATGGAGGCCTCGGGCCACGAGCTCACCGGCCTTCTGCTCACCTACCCGGTGCATCAGGCCTGCGACATCCTGTTCTGCAAGGGCAACGTGGTGCCCGTCGGTCGCGACCAGCTGCCGCACATCGAGCTCACCCGCACCATCGCCCGACGCTTTAACAACCGCTACGGCAAGGTGTTCCCCGAGGTTGACGCGCTGCTGTCCGAGACCCCGCTGCTGCCCGGCCTGGACGGCCGCAAGATGAGCAAGAGCTACGGCAACGCCATCAACATTTCGATGACCGCCGAGGAGACGGCCAAGCGCATCAAGAAGAGCCAGACCGACTCCGAGCGCATGATCACGTTTGATCCCGAGAACCGCCCCGGCGTGTCCGGCCTGCTTTCGACGGCCGCCATCTGCACCGGCCGCTCCGAGGTCGAGATTGCCGAGGAGATCGGCATGGGCGGCTCCGGCCAGCTCAAGAAGTACGTGACCGAGGCCGTCAACGAGTACTTCGCGCCGATCCGCGAGCGTCGCCAGCGCTACGAGAACGACCTGGACTACGTGAAGGACGTGCTGCACGAGGGCAATCGTCGCGCCAACGAGATCGCCGAGCAGACCCTGGCCGAGGTTCAGGACGCCATGGGCATGGTGTACTAGGCAAAGCGCTTTCGCACAACATAGACGGCGAGGCTGAACCCTCTCCAAACAGGAACAGGCCCGCTGGCAGTTACTTGCCAGCGGGCCTGTTCCCGAAGTACACCGTTGAATCGCACAGAGGGGAGGAATGCGAATCAAACTCAACAGGGCAGGTTTTTTCATCGCCTATTACCTGCTCCGTTGCTGAAAACAATATAGTTCACCGTGGTTTACTTTTAGGTGGTAAATTGCCCCGCCACATTGTCTCCATAAGTTAACCCCGGTAAACCTGCTAAAAAGGGACAGGTTTATTTTGGCAGGTTTTATCTGGGGAAACGTCACAGCGCCGGCGTTCCACCACAAAGGGGATAGGCACCTTTGTGGTGGTTTTGGCATTGTCGAGCCGTTGGCCAGCCGCTAAAGCCCCGCCGGCCAGCGGCAGGCAGCAAGGTCGACGTGCATGGGGTCGGCAAACGTCACGCCCTCCCCGAGCAAAAGCTCACGTTGAGCATCGGGGCCGCCAAACGCAAAGCCCTCGCAGATACGGCCATCGGCAAACACCACGCGATGGCAGGGGATCTGACCAGGGCGCGGATTGCTGTGCAGCGCATAGCCCACATGTCGCGCGCTGCGCGGACGACCGGCGAGCAGCGCCACCTGTCCGTACGTAGCGACCATCCCCTCGGGGATCTGCTCGACCACCTCGTATACCTGCTCAAAAAAGCCCTCAGACGCCATCTCGCGCTCCTTTCCACCCGGAAAAGCATAAACCACCACAAAGGTGCCTGTCCCCTTTGTGGTGGTTTTGGCAGGTAGGTTAGTTGGTGGGCTGGAAGAAGGCTACGGCTACGGCGCCGGGGCCCACATGGGTGCCGATAGTGGCGCCGATGGTGTGGACGGGCAGCTCACTCTCGGTGTGACCGGCCCACAGCGCCGCGCTGTCCTCGATGTACTTCTTGAGCACGGCGTCCGAAAGGCCCGTATAGCCGAGCGCCAGCGGCATGGAGAAGTCGACGCCGCCGGCCTTTTCGACCTTCTGGTTGAGCAGGTTGCGACCGTTCTTGGAACCGCGTGCCTTGCCCAGCTGCACGATGAGGCCATCCTCGGCGGCAACAACCGGCTTCACGTTGAGGAGCGTACCCACAGCGCCCGCCGCGGCAGACAGGCGGCCACCGCGCACCAGGTACTCCAGCGTCTCGAGCAGGCCAATAACCACCACACGATCGCGGACAGCCTCGACGGCAGCCGCGATCTGTGCGGCGCTGCGGCCCTCGTCCACCAGGCGCAGCGCATACTCGACCAGCACACGCTCGCCCAGCGTCACGTTATTGCTGTCCACGACGAACACGTCGCCACCCGGCGCCTCGGCAAGGGCCGTGCGTGCACTCTGGTTGGTGCCCGAAAGCTTGGCGCCCACGGTAATAATCACGGCCTCGTCGCCGGCCTCGCGCGCCTCGGCAATCGCTTGCGAAAAGGCGTACGGGTTGACCTGGCCGGTCTTGGGCAGCTCGTCGCGCTCCACGAGCATCTCGTAAAAGCGCTGGTGATCGATGTCGACGCCATCCATATACACATCGGTGCCAAAGGTAACGGAAAGCGGCAGAACGGAAAGCGCCGGGTGCTCCGCCGGCGACATATCGCTCGCGGAATCGGTAATAATGCGGACGGACATAGAGAATCCTTTCTTGCGCGTACGGCCTCAGGCCGCTCGGCGCGGGAATTTTGACAGCATGGTCCCGGCACGGCGCGCGTGCTCAAATGGACCTCTGTAGTTGTTGACTGAAAGCTAACGCCAGCGCGGTTCTAGATCTCGCGCAGGGTATTGAGAATCGTGCGCAGCGACGCATACATCTGCTCACGCTGCTCCACGCCCATGGCCTTGCCGGTGGTATCGAGCACTTCGCGAATGATGCGATCGGCCTCGCTCATGCTCTCGCCGCCCAGGGCGGTCAGACGCACCGGGGCGCGGTACTTGACGGCGGCATCGCCCGAATCGTCGACCTCGACGTAGCCGCCCTCCTCCAGGTGAGCCAGCGTACGCGAAACGGCGGCGCGGGTCACGCCCGCCATACGCGCCAGGTCGGCACCGGTCAGGCCGTCCTTGCTGCGCTCCAGATAGTACAGGCACATGACATCGGAGCCCTTGAGGCCCAGCCTTGCGCCCTCGGACGTCTTGATGCGTTGGATCTCCTTGTAGAGGCCGCTGATCAGTCCGACAAAATCCTCAAAACGTGTCTCGTCGTTCTGCTGCATGAGAGACGACCGCCTTTCGCTTACATGATGCTAACGGGTAAACATCTTAGCCGTACTGGATAGCCCCCATACCCAGATATCCCATTTGTTAACCCATCAACATAAAAACCACCACAAAGGGGACAGGCACCTTTGTGGTGGTTTTCGACTTGGTTTTGGGCTCGCGGCGATGCTACAGGCGAATTCCCAGCAGGCCGCGGCCGCGGTGACGGGCCTCGACGGGTACCTGGGCGTGCGGGCCGGCGGCCTTTACGGACTCGGGCAGGTGCGAATACTTCTTCTCAAAGTTCTCCTCGAACATCACGGCCAGGTTGTGCGCGGCCTCGTCGTAGCGCGCGGTGCTCTGCCAGTACTGGCGCGGCACCAGGATGCCATCGGGCACGCCGTGGCACGTGGTGGGAATGTCGACGTTAAAGATGTCGTCGTGCACGAACTCGCTCTCCTCGATGGTACCGTCGAGGGCGCGCGCGACCAGGGAGCGCGTATAGGCAAGCTCAATGCGATGCCCCACGCCGTAGCCGCCGCCAATCCAGCCGGTGTTGACCAGGTAGACGCGCGTGCGGCCGTCGGCGATGCGCTCGCCGAGCATCTTGGCGTAGACCATAGGGTCGAGCGGCATAAACGGCTCGCCGAACAGCGAGGAGAACGTGGGCGTGGGCTCGGTGACACCGACCTCGGTGCCGGGAATCTTGGCCGTAAAGCCCGTCACAAAGTGGTACATGGCGGCGTCGGCCGTCAGACGTGAGATGGGCGGCAGCACGCCAAAGGCGTCGCAGGTCAGGAACAGCACGACGCTCGGGGTGGTGCCCATGCCCTTGGTCCACGCGTTGGGAATGTGCTCCACGGGGTAGGCCACGCGCGTGTTGTGCGTGATGGAGACGTCGTCGTAGTTGGGCTTGCGGTTTTCGTCCAGCACCACGTTTTCGCAGATGGCGCCAAAGCGGACGGCGTTGAAAATCTCAGGCTCGTGGAAAGCGTCCAGGCCCTCGCACTTGGCGTAGCAGCCGCCCTCGATGTTAAAGATGCCCATGTCGGACCAACCGTGCTCGTCGTCGCCGATCAGCAAGCGCGTGGGGTTGGCAGAAAGCGTGGTCTTGCCGGTGCCGGACAGGCCAAAGAACACGGCCGTCTCGTGCGTGACGGGGTCCATGCTGGCAGAGCAGTGCATGGGTAGCACGTCGTCCTCGACGGGCAGCAGGTAGTTCATAACGCTGAAGATTGACTTTTTGATCTCGCCGGAGTAGCCGGTGCCCGCGACCAGAATCACGCGCTCTTGGAAGTTGATGACCACGGCGGCGCTGGAGTTGAGGCCCTTGATCGCAGGGTCGCACTGATAGCCGGGCGCGGCAAGCACACAGAAGTCGGGCTCGCCGGTGCGCGCGATTTCGCGGGCGAGCGGGCGCGCGAGCATCTGCTTAATAAAGAGCGCCTGGCTGGCGCGCTCGCAGGCGACGAGCAGACGGCGCGTGTGGTTGCGGTCGGCGCCGGCCATGCCGCGGGTGACAAACACGTCGCGCTCGTTGAGGTAGTCGACGATACCGGCCTTAATGGCCTCGTAGCTCTCGACAGACAGCGGGCGGTTGACGGCGCCCCAGGCAATCTTGTCGTGCACGTCGGGCGTGTCGACGATAAAGCGGTCGTTGGGCGAGCGACCGGTGCGCTCCCCCGTCTCGATCACGAGTGCGCCGTTGGAGGCCATGCGGCCCTCTTCGCGGCGGATGGCATACTCGACGAGCTCGGCCGCTGGCAGGTCAACCAGCAGGCGGGGCTGGTTCTCGGCTGGGTCTTCGACCAACGTAAGACCGAAGTTGGACAGTACTTCTGCAGGGGTAACACCAGGCATGGGGCCTCCTTTAAAAGCGCGTCACGCGGGCGCGCGCTTTACTCACGTAGAGTTCGTTGTACCCGAAGTGCAAAAACGTTTTTGCGGCAACCGCAGAGCATCCCGCCCAACGGTCAAAATTCGCAGGTAAGCGTAATCCGGCCCTAGTCGTTTAAAGAATGTCCCCAATGACTACCGGAGGGCTAGTCACGGGCAGGGAGTGTCCCCAGATGCCGGCACAAAAGGAACGTCCCCAAGTGCCGGCACAACGACTAATCCTATAGCGGCAGGTTTTGGCCGAGCATGGCGATCGCGCTCATGAGGACCAGCATGCCGGCGGCGTAGGGCAGCACTGCGCCCAGGAGCTCGGCGTCCTTGCCGCGCACGTGCACGGCAGCGAGGCCAATCGCGAGCGTCTGGGGCGAGATCATCTTGCCGGCAGCGACACCCAGGGCATTCAGCGCGACCATCCAGTAGTCGCTCACGCCCAGCGCCGTAGCGGCCTGGCTCTGGATGGGGCCGAACAGCATGCCCGAGGACGTGCCCGAACCGGTCACGAACGCACCGACGGCACCGATCCACGGAGCCAGAATCGGGTACAGACCACCGGCGACGGCAATGCAAAACGCGCTGATCGACGAGATCATGCCCGCATAGCCCATCACCTTGGCGCAGCCCAGCACCGAAAGCATGGTAATCACCGTCGGCATCATTTGCTTGACGGTCGCGGCCAGTACCTCGACCATTAGACGCGGCGAAGCGCCCTGAATGGCACCGCCGACAAACGCCGCTAGAAAAATCCAAACACCCGGCGTGTTGATCCAAGAAAACGTAAGCGTACCGGGGTTCTCGCCGCAATACACCTGCACGTGGCTCGCAAACGGCGCGAGCGCAGCGTGCACGGCGGGCACCAGGTTGGAGGTACCCAGCAGCAGCACAAAGATCAGGATGAAGCACGACCAGGCCGAAAGCGCCGACTTAACGGTAAGCTGCTCGCCGGCCTCGATATTCATATGGAAGCGCGCATCCAGGTGGCCGGACTTCTCGGCGCGCATGGCAAGCGCGGCGGTCAGCGCGAGCGACACGATGGAGCCCACGACCACAGCAAGCTCGGGACCCACAAACATGGCAACGACAAGGGCCGCGCCGACAAAGGACGCGCCAGAGAGCAGCGCGATACCGGCCACGCCGTGCAGGCGCTCGCCCACGCTCGCAACATTGCCCTGATCATCGGCAACACGGCCCGCGACCAGCACAATGAGCAGCGGCATGACCACAAAGAAGGGCGCGAGCTGCACCAGCTGAACGGTCGCCAGGTGCAGAGAATCCAGGCCCACCAGGTCGGCAACGGACACCGTGGGGATGCCGATGGAGCCGTAGGGCGTGGGCACGCCGTTGGCAAGCAGGCAGACGAGCACGGCGGGCACGGCCTCAAAACCCAGACCCGCGAGCATGCCGGCGGGAATGGCGACGGCGGTACCAAAGCCGGCCATGCCCTCCATAAAGCCGCCGAAGCACCAGGCCACGAGCAGCGCCAGCAGACGACGGTCGCTGCTGATGGAGGTGATCATGCTGCCGATCACGTCCATGGCGCCCGTGCGCACGCACAGGTTATACGTGAACACCGCGGCGATAATCACGAGCACGATGGGCCACAGGGCCATCAAAAAGCCCTCGAGCGAGGCCGTGGCGATCTGCGCCGCCGGCAGGTGCCACCACGCAAAGGCGAGCACGCACGAAAGAGCAAACGAGCCGATGGCGGCTTTCCATGCCGGCCATTTAAAGCACAGCAACATCACGACAAGCCAAATGATCGGCACAAGGGCCAGCAAAAACGCGGCGACATCCATGGGTAAAAACTCCTTGGTGCCGCGAAGGCGGCATCGGGGGGTCACAAAACCTCAACAGAATACCGCACGCTTACCGACAAATTGATGCCGCCCGCCGAATTTATTGAACAACCTGTTCAAAAACACGAATCGATACCTTCGCAGCTATACTAGAGCGCAGCAACAGAAAGGAACCACCTTGAGCATCACGCCCCTCGACAGCATCCGCCGCGCCATCGCCCGCCACAAAGGCGTCGCCGACCCCACCGTATCGGGCGACGGGGCACACGGCCAGGGCGGACGCATCGAGAACGGCCTGTTCCCCGCCTCGCACACCGCCGAGGAGCTCGCGCGCATCCAGGAACTGAGCCAGCGCAACGCCGGCGGCCCCGTCAGCGGCCAGGCCACGCGCCGTCGCCGCGAGCACGAGCGCGAGCCCGGTCCCATCCGTCGCATGGTCAACGCCTGGTGGAACCGCCTGCTCGCAGCCGTCTACGGAGGCGGCTTCTCCACACAAGAAGCCGAATACGAGGAGCACGCGACCCGCCGCGACTATCTCTGGAATACCCTGGGCACCGCTGTTTGGGGTATGGCGTTTCCGCTGCTCACCATTGTGTCCACGCAGCTCGTGGGCGCCGAGGAGGCCGGCAAGTTCTCGATGGCCTTTGTCACAGGCACGCTCGTCATGATCGCGCGTAACTACGGCGTGCGCAATTTTCAGGTCTCGGACATCGACGAGAAGACCAGCTTCGCCTCCTACCAGCTCAACCGCTGGCTTTGCGGAGCGCTCGCGCTGGCATGCGGCCTCATGTACAGCAGCGCTCGCGGCTACGATGCGCAGATGGCCACGATCGGCCTGGGCGTCTACCTCTATAAGGTGATCGACGGCGTCGCCGACGTATACGAGGGGCGCCTGCAGCAGGCCGACAAGCTCTACCTGGCCGGCATGAGCCAAACGCTGCGCTCCGTCGGCGTTCTCGCGGTCTTTACCGTGGCGCTGTTCCTCACGCGCAGCATGCCCATCGCCGCCATGGCCATGGGAATCACGGCCATCGCCTCGCTCGTGCTGGTCACCGCCCCGCTCGCGCTGCTCGAGACCGAAAAATCGCGTCGCGTGAGCCTGCGCGAGGTCGGCCGCTTGTTTGCCCAGTGCGCCCCGCTCTTTGGCGCGCTGTTCCTGTTCAACCTTATCGAGAGCATGCCCAAATTCGTGATGGAAGGCACGCTGACCTATAAATACCAGCTGTACTTTAATGCACTGTTCTTTCCGGCGCAGGCTATTTTGCTGACCATTGGATTTATCTATAAACCGCAGCTCCTGCGCCTGTCGAGCATCTGGGCAAACCCGCGCAAGCGTCGCCGCTTTGACTTGATTATTGTTGCCGTCATGGCGCTCGTCGTCGTCATTACCGGCCTGTGCGCCGCATTTATGGCGGGCCCCGGCATCCCCATCATGAACGCCATGTATGGCCTTAACTTTGAGCGCTATCGCACGTTGGCGCTGCTGATGGTCGTCGCCGGCGGCGTCACCGCGGGCATCGACTTTATTTACGCCATCATCACGGTGCTGCGTCACGCCGGCGACGTCACCAAAATCTACCTGATCTGCTTCGCCGTGAGCGTGGTGCTGCCGCTGATTCTGATCAACCTGCTTGGCATGACGGGAGCCGTCGTGAGCTACCTGGCAGTCATGGCGCTGCTGATGGTGCTGCTGATTATCGAGTACGCCCGCATCCGCCAGCGCATCGAACGCGACCGCAACCCGTACGGGGCATAGCCAGCACGATGGAGGGCTGGAAATCGCAGTCTAATACTTTTCCCGAGAAGTGAACGACCTTATTTTGACCCCCGAAGCATCGACACTTTTTGGACTCTGTTTCCTGCGGGTTTACTAATTTTTTCCTGCGGTTTTGCTGGCGAAAAATGCAGATGCTTCGGGGGTCCGATTTCACTCATTCACTTCTCTGGAAAAGTATTAGACCTCAATCCGTGGGGTGGGGATGGCAGCTAATTTGGGACGGGGCTTTTTAGCTACCCCGGCTGCCAATCGGCCAAACCGGCACCCTATCGGCCGAGGCAGCTAAAAAAGCCCCGTCCCAAATTAGCTACCCTTTGCACCGATTACTCGCCCGGGTTGATGTTCGCGTAGAACTCGGCCCCGTCATCCAAGCGCAGGATGCCTACGCGGCCGAACTCGGAACCGGTGGCCGCCGCGCAGTCGATGTCGATGCGGTCGGGCACGCCGGCGGTATCCTCGCCGCCCAGGCGCACAATCTGTCCGCGCCCCGACTCCTCGTCAAGTCCCGCCAGGCCGCCTACCTCGCAATAACGCCCGAGCGACACCGTGGGCGTGTGACCGCTCACCACGACCGGGCCCTTGCCCTCGGCAGATAGCAGCCCCGTCGAGGCATCCCAATAGCCATGGCGAATCCAGAGCAAGTCATCGGACGACTGCACCGCTAGCATCTGCTTTAGCAGCTCCCGGTCGGCATCGACCGCCCCGGCGCCATCGGAACAATCCACGCCGTGCTCAAGCAAAAACGCCCGCGCGGCCTCCATCTCAATGCCGGCATGCACCAGCAGGTACGGCCGCTCGTCGGTCTCGGTCACCGCGTAGAGCGGAAGCCCGGCCATCCAGCGCACGAGCTCCTCGTACGCCTCAAATTCCATGTCGTTGAGCTGCTCGCGCGTCGTCCAACCGCCGTTGATATCCCAGGTCTCAGCATCGAGCGGATCTTGGCCAATGATGGCATCGAGCATGATCTGCTCGTGGTTGCCCTTGAGCACGTGGGCGTTGGGCAGCGAACGCACGAGCTTAATAACGCCGACCGGATCGGGCCCGCGATCGATCATGTCGCCCAGCACGTATATCGTGTCGTCGGACGCCAGCGAGATCTTGGACAGGGCCTCGTCAAGCGCACGCACGTGCCCGTGAGCATCGGATGTCACATAGATCGCCATGGTACGCCTCTCCTTGTATTGCGGCCGAAGCCCGGCACCGCAACTAAAACTTCAAGTTGAACTTAAACGTTACCCATTGTACTCCGTTGCAATAAAGCTGGAAAGTACCGCAAGCCGCCAACAGTCACAAGCGGCCGCCAGCACGCCCCGGAAACCCCGCGCCACCAGCACCAACGCCCCAACCAGCGCCGCCCGCGCCCCGGCCTCGTGTCGATAATGCGAACACACACGGACCAACCCCATAAACCCACCATCTTTGGGTACGAATAACCGCAGACAACTGACCGTGCCACGCCAACCATCCAGGAGCGGACACTACCCATGAACCAGATCCTTCTTTTTATCGGCCTCGTCATCATTTTGTGCCTGACCATCAAACCCGTCGGCAAAAAGCTCCCCTTCCCCACCCTGCTCATCTTTATCGCGCTCGGCATGCTACTGGGCGTCAACGGCCCGGCTCACATCGACTTTAGCGATTACGCGCTTACCGAAACCGTCTGCAGCACAGCGCTGCTGTTCATCATGTTCTACGGCGGTTTTAACACCAACATCGACCGCGCCAAGCCCGTCGCCGCGCCCGCGGTGCTGCTGAGCACGCTCGGTGTCGTCATCACCGCCGGCATCACCGGCGTGTTCGCGCATTTTGTACTGGGGTTCGACTGGATCGGCGGCCTGCTGCTGGGATCGGTCGTGGCGTCCACCGACGCGGCGAGCGTCTTTAGCGTGCTGCGCGAACACAATCTTTCGCTGAGGGGCGGCACCGACTCGCTGCTCGAGGTCGAATCGGGCTCCAACGACCCCGTCGCCTACATGCTCACCGCGGTGCTCGCGACCCTCGCGGCCGGCGGCAATATCGACATCCCCGTGCTGCTGGCCAAGCAGATCATCCTGGGCGTGGGGCTGGGCCTTGTCATCGGCTGGGCATCGGGGCGCCTGATCGAGCGCGCGCACGCAACGGCCGAGGGCGCGCAAACCATCTTTCTGTTCGCCGTGGCGATCGTCGCCTACGCGCTGCCGAGCTACCTGGGCGGCAATGGCTTTTTGGCCGTGTACCTGGCCGGCATCGTGCTGGGCGCGAGCGACATCACCGGCAAGGTCGAGCTGGCGCACTTCTTCGACACCCTCACCGAGATGGCCGAGATGACGATCTTCTTCTTACTCGGCCTGCTCGTGACTCCCGTCCGTCTGCCGCAAATGCTGCTGCCGGGCCTGGCACTCATGGCGTTCATGCTCTTTGTGAGCCGCCCCATCGCCGTCGGCCTGCTGCTGGCGCCCTTTAAGACGAACCCTCGCCAGGTAGCGCTTGTAAGCTGGGCGGGCCTGCGCGGCGCCGCGTCGGTCGTCTTTAGCCTTTTTGCCGTCGTGGCCGGCGTTCCCGGTGGTCACGACCTGTTTGACCTGGTGTTTGTGATTGCCGTGTCGAGCATTGTGGTGCAAGGATCGCTGCTGCCGGCGGTGGCGAAAAAGCTCGATATGATCGATGCGGAAGGCGACGTGCGCCGCACCTTTAACGATTACCGCGACGAGGACGGCATGTCGTTCGTCAAGCTCAAGGTGGGCGTGGGGCATCCGTTTGCCGGGCGCTCGCTCGCCGATATTGGCAGCGTCACGGACATGCTGGTAGTCCTGGTGCTGCGCGACGGTGCACACCCGGTACTGCCCAACGGCGATACCGTGATCGAAGAAGGCGACCTTCTGGTTATGGCTGCTCCAACGTTTGAGGAGCGTGCCGAGGTTACGCTGCGCGAGGTCACCGTGACCCCCCACGGTCGCTTAGCTGGGCAGCGTCTGCGCGACGTGCCGCAAGGCAAGCACCCGTTTATCGTCGTGATGCTCAAGCGCGACGGACAAACGATCATCCCCGACGGCAACACCCTCATATTCGCCGGCGACGAAGCCGTCATCGCCACGCTGGCCTCCTAACAGCCCCCGCCCCCTCAATAAGTTGCGGTGAAATAGGGACTGAATAGGCCTTCTAGCGGCCCAAACAGTCCCTATTTCACCGCAACTTATTGAGGGATGGGGTTGAGGGGCGGTTGTGGTTACCAGTCCTCGCCTGCGTCGCAGCCGTCGTCCGCATCATCGACAGCAAAGTCGCGGAGGTCAATGCCTTCGCGTTCGGCTCGGGCTAGGAGCTGCTGGGGAGACTCACCCTCGATATCCATTACGTCGAGCATGGCGGCGGGAAAGCCCACGCCAGCCGCGCTCCCCACGCGGTCGAGCAAGCCCTCGCGTAGCTGATCTACATCAACATTGATCTTCATGATGAAACCTCCTGCCGGGCCACCTCACCCGCATGTGTCGCATGTCCTAAATGGGGTGCAATAAATCTCAGATACCGCCATAATAAAGCAATGACTATCAAGGGGGCTGCAGACAATGGACAAGCTCGATGCCATGACGACGCAAGTCAGAGATTTTTGCGATGCGCGTGATTGGCGCAAATACCACACGCCAAAAGAACTCGCTATCGGCATGGCAACTGAGTCCTCCGAGCTGTTACAGCTCTTCCGCTTTATGAGCGACGAGCGTATTGCAGAAATGTTCCAAGACCCCAAGCAGCGCCAAGCCATCGAAGACGAAGTAGCCGACACACTGCTTTTTCTCCTGCGTTTTGCCGACCTCAATGACATCGACTTACAGGCGGCGCTCTCGTCCAAACTCAAACGCAACGGTGAACGCTACCCCATCGACACCGGCTCGAACGAATACAGAAAGGCGGGCCATCATGAGTAACGAGTTCGCCCTTCGGCAATATACGCTTCCCCTGCCCCAACCCTTTGAGACAAGTGAATCGTTGCAGGATTTTGGCACGCCAAAGCCAGGGTCGCACCATGATGAAAGCTGGCCCGTTCTCTACATTCTGACTAACAGCAAAAACAAAACGGCTTACATCGGTCAAACGACCAATTATCGGCGCCGCATGAAGCAACACGCCGCAAACGTTGAGAAGGACTTCGACCGGACCCTTCTGATCGACAACCCGACGTTCAATCAGTCCGCGACATTTGAGTTTGAGAATCGACTTATTGAGCTGTTCTGCGCTGACGAAAAATACCAGGTAACCAATGCCAACAACGGCTATGCCCAATTCGATTATTTTGAGCGGCCTCAGTATCGACAGAAGTTCCGAGACCTCTGGACGAAGCTTCGTGAGGAAAACTACGCGATTCATCCGATTGAAGAGCTCGAGAACTCGGACCTCTTTAAGTTCTCGCCTTTCAAGACGCTCACGCCCGATCAATACGAAACGATCGAGACGATTTACAAGCGTCTCGAGCAGGAACACGAAGACATCAAACATGGCGGTCCTAAAAGAAAGCGCGTAACCGTCGTTAACGGCGCACCGGGCACAGGCAAAACGATTCTGGCCATCAGCCTCATGTTCAAAATCAAAAACGAGCCAAACCTTTCCGGTCTGCGAGTCGGCTTCGTGACACCCATGGAGTCTCTAAGCAAGACACTCAAAAAGCTCACGCACTTCCTTCCCGGGTTAAAGCCCGGCGACATCCTGAGCCCAAGCGATGTCACCAAAAACGATCGGTATGACATCTTGCTTGTCGACGAAGCACACCGACTGGGAAACTACTTGACCGCCGGCGCCGGCATCGGAGCTTTTTACAACACATGCGAACGACTCAACTTGCCACGCACGAGCAACCAGGTGGATTGGATTTTCAAATGCTGTGACAAGGCATATCTGTTCTATGACCCCAAGCAGCAGGTCCGCGCATCGGGACTCAACCGAGACGGCCTTGAGCAGCGACTCAACCAAATTGAAGAAGCTGGCGTCGAGACCGAAGAATTCAACCTGAGTACCCAAATGCGCGTGCGCGGCGGCGATGAGTACCTCGATTTTGTGTACGACTTGCTCGATAACAAAGCGCACATGCATGCAGGCATGAAGTTTGATGAGCTTTTTGCCTCGCAGCCCTACGACTCGCGAGCCGGCGACCCGAACAGCGATATCCCCAGGTACCAGTTTGGCATCGTCGACCGGTTTGAGGACTTCTGTTCCCTACAACAAACGAAAGAAAAAGAAGTCGGCCTGTCCCGCATGACGGCTGGCTTTGCCTGGAAATGGGAAACCAAGAGCAATAAAGATGCGTTCGATATCATCATCGAGGGCATCCCTAAACGATGGAACTCGAGCCAAAAGGATTGGGTTAACTCCCCCAACGCCGTCAACGAGGTCGGATGCATCCACACGGTGCAGGGCTACGACCTCAACTATGGCTTCGTAATTCTGGGTCCAGATATTTACTACGATGCTGCCAAAGAAGCCGTCTGCGTTAACAAGGCGAACTTCAAAGATGCGGTCGCAAAGAAAAAGGCAAGCGATGATGACCTGCGCAAGATCATTGTCAACGCCTACTACGTCCTGATGACGCGCGGTATGCTGGGAACGTATCTCTACGTGTGCGACCCCGCACTCAAGGAGTACCTGTCGCGGTATATCCCGGTGATATAGACGCTGCTCGCGCCTACGCTAATACGGAACAGCTAGCCCAATGTCTTAGGCCTCTCCTCAGGTTCACGGTGGGCAACGGAATGTTCGAAATACTCTATCCAACCAATACTGCCCCCAGAACATTTGCGAGCTTCTTGCCGGGACGCCTATTCGCCTTTTCGCCCATAGCCAAAAGCACCTGGTTACAGGCATCCTCATCCATATCGCAAACAATCCTAAGTTCATGCCGTGCCCTCGATGCCGCCGTGTAAAACAAAGTTCCAGGTTCAGGCTTGTAGCTCATGGATGGCTGTTCCCATAAAGCTTGATCGACATCAATCATAATTACTGCAGCAGCCTCCATCCCCTTGAATTTTCTCGCTGTATGGACGGGAACCTTCTGGCCTTTCCACCTCTTTAGGCCCTGATGCTCAGTAAAGCAGCTCGACAGCTTAGAAGTTTCCAGCGTCTTACATGTGATAACCACAATATCGTTAATACCGTCATTCCTGAGAAGGGTAATGTGTTTATCCACAAACGCCTCTTGTGCGGCAGCATCACAATTAATCATAAGCAATGGAGGCTTGCCGAGCCTTGCCATCACCTGTGTTCCAAAACCACTCGCTTCACCAAGAGCGCTCAGAGAAGACTTTTCGATAGCTTCCGTATTCCGGCAGTTGACATAGAGCGTTAATTTACAATCGGCATCCATAAGAAAGCTGGGCATAGTTGAACCTTGAACAAACTGCCTTTTGTCGTAAAAGAGGTACATGGTGCTTTCCGGCTTTGATTCCACAATAGAGCGCAACGTTTCGAGCACCATCGCGTCCTCGATAGCTTTGAGACCAAAGTCTTGACCTTCGTCTATCACGATGTGCTGATAGGGAAACGAGTCAGGATGCTCCATGAGCTCTTCGGTCAGGCTGGCATAGTTTGGTTCGAGCGAATTGCAGACCCTGCAGGCGTAGCCTGGAATTGTGTAGACATCAATTTCTGGGACATCGCTGCACCTTCTAGCAATCTCTTCCTTCAAAAGCGAATTAAAGCACAAAAAGAGAACCCTGCCCGCACAGGCGGCCTGCCTAGCCCTCTCAATAGCAATAAGGGTTTTTCCAGTTCCCGCCGCCCCGTTAATCACCGCAGTCTTCTGATCCTTTATAAAATTCAACACACGAGCCTGCGAGTCCAGCAGTCTTGCAAACACGAAGTCGTTATATCGATAGTCCACCGAATTAGTCGGGACGATATCGAACTCCGGCAAGAGCACTTTATGCAGGACCTCTTTAGCCTCAGTCTCGGAGAGTCTTGTCTCTCTTCTCCCAATATCCATCTTCATGATTCGAGTTATCCGGGCAGTCGGGTCCCCCAAGTCTGATTTACACAAAGTAATATCGCGAGAAGCCTCGGGGGAGTAATCAATAAAACCAAGCTCATGTGCTCCCAGGGACGGAAGCCAGACCGCATGAGCAACTTTGCACCTACTACAAAGCTCCCCTAATCCGACATCCTCAAATCGATTAATGAGCTTCCACTTAATGCTATCTGCCTGCCGGAAGGGACCTCCGTGCCGCCTCATCGATATGCCATTTCCGTATAACCATTCACCGTTTTCGCAGTGAATTTTCCCCGCTTTCGCCTCGATAACAAGGATACCGAGCTTGCGATTAAACACGACGAAATCGGCTTCCCTCTGCTCAATAGCGTTTCCATCCACAATATCCAACATCTTGTATGAATGGATAACCGTAAAATCATCGGGAAGCTTGCTCAGCGCGTAATAAATCTCCCCTTCACGGCTCCGATCGTCGTATTCAGCCGGACCAAGGCTCGGTATCATTCTTGCAGCCACAGTTACGCCTCTTTATGAATCTCGCCCATCACATCTTCGGCAGAGCAATCGCCAACGACAAACAGGCTCCAACCCGAAACGTTGCGCCAGGCAGACCCAAAGACATCCTCGAAATCGCCCGCTGCTTCCTCGTCAAGAAGAATGACCTTGGACTTGCGCCAAACAAGCGTGGCGTAAGCGCTGTCGCCGCCAGCATCAGATAGTTCCACGTCTTTATCCGGAGTCTCCCAGCGCAAATGCGAATCGTAGCTCGTCATTTCACGAATCAACTCGATCCACTCTTCCGAAGAATTAGATCGGATTGACAGCCTCATCGCTTCGGCCAACGAAAGCGCCTCATTGTTCGCACCATCATCAGAGGCCCATAGCTCAAATCCATCAACTGGGTCGGAGACACCAGCCTTGCAATCGAGCTCTTTACCCTCATCGGCATTACCAGCAAAACCGCCGGATGACGAGGCAGTAAGAAGAGCTCCCAAAATTCGTTTTGCAGCCCCGCGGGAAAGATTCGCCTGCACAACTTGGTTGTAGTAATTTGCAATACAACCGTAACAACAAGTTTCTTCACCACAGCCGCAATGGCCATCTACGACCTTGTAGGCCTCTTCAATAAGATGTGGAACTTCATCACTGAGCTGACGCGCGTGACCCGCGCCTCCGGGCACATCGTCATAGATAAGCACCGAGAAACCGCCTGCGTCGTTTTTATACGTAGTCCCCCCGAGTTCGGTCTCGGGCACCTCAAGGATTTTAGCCGCGGCAGTAAACAGCGCCCACATCACAGCTTCCCAGTCAGCATCATCAAAGTGAACTGTAACGTCAAAATCAAATACGAGTTCAAGAACATCGCTCACGAAGGAGGTTCCCAAAGCGCTGTATCTTTTAATGATGGGGGTAATACCGCTTTTTTCGCACAAGTAGCTGTGCTTGATTCTCTCCCCACCAGCGGCGGCACGACTGCAGTAAGAACAGACCCGAAAACCCTTAGAGGGGCTGTTGGTCACGCAAAGCTGGCCGTTTTCGGCATATTTACTCCGTACCACACCACCAGGGAAACGATGCTTGGCGGACATCGTCTCGTTTGGCCAGTGCTGACTGAAATACACAGACGAATATCCTCTTAGACGCGGCTTCCTTATGCCAATGCCCTTTTCACTCTCTATGCCAACAAAACCATAAGATGGGACGAGCATTTTCTTTTCAAGAGCAAACTCAGTGTGACAAACGGGACATTCGCCCTTATCGCTGTAGTTTTCGATAGGCCATACAAAGGCTTCGCATTTAGGGCACTTTCCGTACCTGCGTTCATCCAGTTCTTGCCCTCTCATCTTTCTAATGCCAACAGATTTCCAAAGTGTCTTACCAGCAACGATTTCTGCGCCGGGTGCATATTCCCTGATAGCCTGCCGCATTCCCCTAGAAAGAGAAAGCCTGTTCTCCGCCAATGACTTCTCAACAGGAGGAAGATGAAGCTCAACGAGATCGGTAGGGAATCCATACTTTGGCAAAATGCCGTTCTCAGCAAGGATTTCGATAGTTCTTTTTTTCTCGAGAGACTCTCTGATTTTTTGCAACTTGTAGGCGCGACTATAATCGGTACCCTCGCTCAGTTCGATACCTTCCTGAATGCGCTCAAAATCGCCATGTTTTAGGTTATGCGTGAGAGGCAGCCTACCGCAGACATTGGCTCCACGCTGATCGACAGGACCGACGAGTTTGTCCGTCCATTTCCATTGATCAACGCCAATTTCATCTGCCACAGACAGTTCTTGCGGAATGATACAAGCGAGTTGTCTGTAAATGCTCTCCGGCCGTGACGCAAGATAATGGCGAAGATTACAGAGACCCTCTGGATCTTCTTCAGATAAGTTCATGAAGTCGTTGTACTTATGAGAATAGTCTTTGCCCAAACTCCGGCTCGCATAGCGGAAGAACTCGGACATGGCAACGGCAAAAACATGGCGTATCGCAATGGCATCGTTATCTAAATAGCACATCGGCACTCTCGTATCACCGACAATTATCTTTGCCGGATCCTCAAAGTATGCAATGTCGTGCGGTCGCAAGCGAGCAAACGTAATGGCATATCCGGGCTTACCCGCGCGGCGGCCGACTCGTCCGGCACGTTGCGTGTAGTTCGCAGTACTGGGCGGAACGTTTCTCATAAAAATTGCCCTCAAATCGCCAACATCCACACCCAACTCAAACGTGGTCGTGCAACTCAAAACGTTCACATCGCCTTTGATGAAATCATTCTGAATTTTTCTGGCTTTCTTGGAGGACAGCTGGGCTGTATGTTCCTCAATGTCGAGAGGAAGAGCCTCATCCTGATATACCATTTTATAAAAGCGATCCTTGTCCATCGCTTGAGCGAAAGTCATTTTCACCATCTTGCCGTCACACTTCGCAGTCATGCAGACGCCATGCGTATCTAAGTGAGTTGCGCATCCGCATGCATCGCAGCGATAAATTACGTCATCGTCAGAATGCGGGTACATTGTCCATATGTCCCTATTGAGCCTAAAGTGTTCCTTCGAATCGATGAGGTAGCCTTCGCCCTTAAACAGCTTGCAAGTCAGATACTTCCCCGTAAACTGAAAAAGACTCTGCAATATCGAACGCGAGTCTTCTCGAGACAACTCGATGCCATATTCCCTTTTGCAATACTTACGAATGAAGGCGCTACGCTTGTTTTCAGTGCCCTTCGCAGAAGCGCCCGCAAACTGGACAATATCCCTTGCCTTGGAGCCATCGCTCTCAAGTACCACAAGGTTACCGCGCTTCTCATGATTATTCCTAAGGTCAGGAACTCCTTCGGGGACTTCAATAGCGTTTCTTTCGCGGAGCAACTCTAAACAGACCCTGGCAAACAGAATATAATCTTCGGTCGAAAGCCAGGTAGCCCCAACAGCATTGAGGTTATCAACTTGCTTCGCAACAAGCTTCTTTACCCCCGGATGGGAAAACCCTTCATTAAATTCGGTCGGCTCTATCCTTACAACGCCAAGGCCTTCAAGGCTGTTGCGTGAGTCCTCAGCCGCAAGCTCATCAAGAACCCAAGCCGTCGCCTTCCCCTTCCTGTCAGAGCCCAAAACTCCTGGATAGCGTCTTCTTGCCACACTTGTTATCCAATTGATAACCGAACTCGGTGAGCAGCCCTCGTCATCACGAGACAGGGCCTCCACCGCTTCTCGAATTAGCTGGCGATGCGTGATACTTCCATACGTCCTGTCCATTGCAGGCGCGAAAAAGGCAGCATCCTGGCGCTTATCCGAGAAGCAGATGACGCTTCCAGCCCTACGCTCTTCATCAAGGTCCGCGAACAAATCATCCTCGTCTTCTTCCTCTTCATCAAAAGGCGGAATGTCTCTGACCAGGTCATAGCAGACGACACTACCCGCAGCTTCAGGTGAAACGCGCATCGGCTGAATTGCCACTGGAGACTGGTAGCCACAGTGTCGACAGCGCGCTTCCTCCTCATCCGCTTGTCTTTTTTCGTTTTCATTGAGTGCAACCGGGATGCGCGAATCGCCCTCATGCACAAAACGATGCGCACCGCCTTCGGCTTCATGGTGAAGTGAGCCACATATCGGACACAGCCATTGAACCTTTTCGTCGGGGTCGCGCTCCGTCTCGTCGGAAAGAAGTCGGTAGTAGGTTCTTGGAAGGAACTCATCGTCGGAGTCCGTTCCCTCATGTCTGGGGTTTAGCCAAGCGGTCTTGGCTTCAGAGTCCGATTTTTCAACGCCTAGAATATAAGCCTGCCCACAGTGACGACAGACCGACACCTCATATACAGGAGTGTCGTTTTCATCGTCATAATGCTCCGCAATCGTTTTATGAGGAGTCAGCTTACGTGTATGCAGATTTAAATAGATGCCCTCAGGAGCTCGCAAAAACGAATGATATCGGCTCGTAAGAATGGGAACATCCTTAGAGCGCTGCGCAGAAGAAAGCACCTCGACCATAGCAGTGAGGATTTCCACGCCCCTCTTATCTCCCGCAAGGCCTTCAATCTCAAGCTCCCTGATAGAGCCAAGATCAGTAAGGTCGAAAAGGCGCTCGCAGCGTCTCACCAGTTTTGCCGTAGAAGATTCACCTAAAAGAACCTTTCCTAGCCCTATTAGGGGAGACTCTCCATCCAGCCTTGCAACAGCCTCTTCAGGAGCTCCACCAAATTCGAGCGCGCTACGAATGTCTTCTACGTTTGCGTTTTCGGGATCGGAAAGCTCTTTGCGAAGTTCCGCCCAAGTATCTAGCGAAAGCGTGCCCCATGGCTTTTCGTCAAGGGCGTCTTGGGGCTGATCTTTCTCGCTCGTGATGACGTCAAGATTTGCGGGATCACTTGAGAAGGGCTCACCAAAAAGATCCCGAGCAAATGCAGCTACCTTTGGCATATCTTCTTCTGAGCCGATTGTTGCGGAAGTTGCATAACAATGAAGCTTGGGCAGCTCTCCCGTTTCTGATTCGATACGAGCCTTTACTCGACGCAACAAATACGCGATTTCGGTACCAAGCGCTCCTGAATAAACGTGTGCCTCATCAATGGCAATATGTCGCCAGTTTGTGCCAAATGCCCCTCCGAACAACGGCGCGTCCTCCGGACGCAGGAGAAGATACTCAAGCATAGAGTAATTTGTAAGCAGGATGTTAGGCGGGTTCTCACGTATTTTCTCGCGGGAGATGATCTCGTTTGAAAGCCTAGTTTCATCTGGGTTTTCATCTTTCCACTTACGAAGAGCCTCGGACTCTTCCTCCTCAGTATCGCCTGTATAACGCCCGAAAGTGATATCGGTACCCTTCAGCAACTGACGCAATCGTTTGAGCTGATCGTTTGCGAGAGCGTTCATCGGATAAAGAATCATGGCACGAATGCCAGCAGAGCGCCCACTCTTTTCGAATTCTGCGAGGATGTCATTAAGAATTGGGAGCAAGAAGCACTCAGTCTTGCCCGAACCCGTACCCGTAACGACGGCATAGTTGCGCCAGGCCACGCTCCTTTCGATGGCCTTAACTTGATGGACATATAAGGGGCGATAAGGGTCAAAATTTTTCGTCTCTCCGCCGCCTAAACTCATCATGCCTTTACAGAGAATCCCCTCCTCCACCAGGTCAGCCACCGATTTATCCTTGCTGTACGGAGGCGCCGCTTCAAGAAACGGTCCCTTTGCGAGATATCCCGGCTCGCAAAGAATCGTCTCAAGCTGCTTTTGCAAATCCGCGTCATCAAAGTGAATAGTGGTAGCGATGTACTCGCGATAAGAGTTCTCCACTTTGCGCGCAGTCTCAATGGGGTTGAATTCTTTTGCATACGTCATTATTTGCTCCTGCTATTTAGGATGATTCTGGTCGCATATTCTCGCCGAGGGTCCCCAAAGGAGTCGCTCGGCGACATTTCGACAGCCACTTCCCTCTTGTTGCCCAGCTGCCTTACCACGCTGGATGGAAGAGAGACCTCCGTAGAGCCCTTTTCCGCAAAGGCTGTAGCAATCGGCTTTTCGTCTCTTTCCTTATACCTAGAAAGCCTAAAGAACCTGAAATGGATATCGCATAAGGGCTTGCCTTCAAACCGAAGAACATATCCAAGGCATTCGCCCGGCGAAAGCTCCCAACCGTTGATACCGAGCCCCTCGGCACAGCCAAGCATCTGAACATCGGTCCAAGCTGGAATCAGCTCTCCCGTTGACACATCATCGCCGTAGTACAGGGACAGCCTCAGGGGAAGACAACTGGGTGCCCCATAGTCGGTCTGTTGAAAGAGGCTTGTATGTCTAAAGAGATTGAATCCGTATTCCCCAGGCTGCTTGAGGTCCTTAAAGAACAGCGGCTTTGAACCTAGCATCACCAGCGCAGCCCTGTTATACCTCCAGCCATAGGAGATAATCTTAAAGTTTGCCACGCTGGGACCGAGTTCTAGCGCATCTGCCAAACAGATTGGGCGTTCCTTGGATAGATTCGCAAGTCTTTCTGGCATGTCAACGCCTATTGCAGCAAGAGCAAGTTTGGCATCGGTTTCTTTGCCGCTCTCCCTCGAGCGAATACGGAGATGCAAGAACTCATCCTTCAGGAGGGTCTTCGCTTCATATCGCTCCCAAGCATTGAGGGAATTTAGCCTGTCGTATTCGCCTTTCGCATCGGTTTCTTCGGAAACGCGCACAACGTCAATGGGAAGGCATGCTTGAAACCCATATTCCGCTACGGCATACCCGCAATCAAAGCTGATGGATAAAGGCCTGAATTCTTGTATGGGCACCACCGCGAAACGGTAGCGGAAAACGACCTTGCCACCGGCAGATTTCTGCCTTGCCTCTATGGTGCACTCTTTGATATGCCAGCTGAAAATGTTTGCCTTTGACGAATCTAACTCTATTCTTGCGGCACCCGCATTACCGGCATCGTCCTCACACATGACACGACGCGGCATCGACACTTTCTCGCCATCACAGCAGCAAACGATATCCAGGTCTTTAAGCGCGTCCGCGCCATCAAGCGCCTCTATGCTCACAGAGGGAAGGCCGTCGTTTGTATCAAGCTCGTTGGGAATACGTCCATACAAGTCAACGCCGTCGCTCGTTTCTCCGATGATCCGGCGCTTATTTATCTTTGCGACATAGCGCTCTTGCCAAACGGCGACCTCCTCGCCCGTCAGCTCGTTAACAACCGAGCCTGCCGAACCGGGCTCTACATCATAGATGAAGATTTGATTATCGTCCCAATCGCCAGAAGTCTCATACTCCGAGACCGCTTTCATACCCTGGCCAGGAATAATCTTGTATCCATCTTTTACGATGTAAGCGATACGGCGCCTTTTCGTTAACCGCTCGTTTTTCCCGCGCAAGCGATAGGAGCCCTTGCCGTCCTTTATAAATTCAAAACAGCCAGGCTTGTTCCTACTAAACGTCTGGCTCAACGAACTAAGCTCGATGTAGTCCCCTGCATGCTCGTCTTTGTGCATAAGCTTGAGCTCCACATCATAACGAGCCCGAGGGTCAATAGCAAAGCCGACAGCATTTAGGATGCATTTCCCGACGCTCACATCAAATTCAGAGCTTGCCTTAAGCTCGCCATCGACATAATAGTCGATCTTGGCACCAGCAAAATGCAATGGAAACTGCTGGCGCGGCCAACGCATGGTAACAACGCCTTCAGATAGATCCAGCTGCAAACTGGCAGTCGGAAGATAGATCAATCGATGAGCGTCTTTTCTCCGCTCTTGCGACGAAGCAGCGACCCTTCCCCCAGTCGCCGAAGACGACGCTCGTTCCTGATTGTCACGAAGGGCCTGCATTGCGGCTTCTGGAAGGCCAAAGCTGGATAGCATCGTATAGCGGCTTCTAACCCTATTCGAGTCTACAATTTGGGCTGCCACGCGCATGGACGCCTCAAAGAGTGGCGCAATAGTTGAAACGGGCGCCTTCTCAAGGATGTTAAGCACAGCCTTTTCAGGAGCATATCTGCTCTCAGGATTCTTTAGCTCTCTAAGAACGGATCGCCCGTCCATCTCTCCGCCAAAACCCAGACCACCCCGAGAGACTTCCCGCGCAAGCGGAAGTAATTTCTCCCATAGATTCGACCAAGAATCTTCCGATAAGCCTCCATGGAGGAGCGCGGTGTATAAGTAGTAATTAACTTCCTCATCGCGGTCGTACAAGGGCATTCCACGCTCTTCAACATGTTTTATAAAAATATGTTTTACAAGCCCTTGTACGTTACTGTCGCAAATGCCAAGACTCGCGAAGAAATTACCCCATAGGTTATGTTCGTTGAAAACCCTGCGCACTTTGTCTGCAACATAAACCATAAAAGCATTCGGCAGGTACTTATCGATCAGCATCAAAACAAAACGGGGATTTGTCGGATAGGATTTAACCAGCTTTTCGAAAGCAGCACTGAGTTCATCAAGGTCTGTCGAGAATTCCTCAAATGCCTGATAAACCATGACGTTTTCAGACCTTGAGTCAAGGTCGTCGAAGGCACCTCGAGCTCTTTCTTCAAATTGCTCCAGCTTTGCTGAAAACAGTCCATGGGAGCGCGCAGGCGAAGAACAACTCAGGTCATATTCATATCGCTCAATCGAAGACGTTGCCTCAGCTTTTGGCTCGTGAGGATGCCGAACTTTCAGCGGAGCCCTCAGATTCGCCGTTTTTTCCACGATCTTAGGCTGGAGCATAGAAGCAGCAAAGGTGTCGGGGGCAGCATGGTATTTCTCTCTCATCTTTATGATTGAATCAGCATATTTGCTATCAAAACTAGCGTCTATCTCTTTATCGGTAAGAGACAAAAGATCAGGTAAGTAGCAGAAACCAGCATTCTTAATTGAACGCTTCAGCCGTACATCATCAAAACTAAGCTCCGAGATAGGCGCCTTCTCTAGCCTCTCCAAGTAGTTCGATTCGCTCATCAGCATCCCCTATGCCGCGGTTGCATTTGATGCCGTCATTTCTGACCTTTTATTAACACCGGTCTGGCACGACGCATTTTTAATCATACCGCGAGATGCTTGCGCAACTCCATGAGTAAAGACGTCCAAAGAGTCCGTTTCTGCAGACGGTCGCTATTGTCCGGTGAATAGTCCCTGGAAATATCAACCATGGTTCAAGCGCTCTTTTATTGCACAACAAAACAAGCGAGAATATGATCCCATTGTGAATTTGAACTCAAAAATCGGCCGACTGAGAGCCGAAAGCCCCTCAGCACATTGCTTTGTTCCATGCCCACGCGGTGCCTGCGCGCTATCATCAATACAGATTGAAGAGGCAAACATTACAGGGAGGTTCTACTTACCAATGAAAAAGCCAGTTCCATCCTTGCTAAACACCCCTGGCCCAGAAATCGACACCCGCAATAAAACGAATAGGATCATCCAGCAATCCATCGCCCGCGGCCACGATGACCTCGCCAACGGCCGTGTGCAACCCTGGAAGCAAGCAAAAGCTGAAGCAGATCGGATGCGAGCCCCGAGCCAATCCTCCCCCCATGTAACCATCCTGTAAATCATAGCGGCGCACTCGAGTTTTGCTGTGATGCGGTCGCGCCTGGCGCTCCACTGTGCTAAAGTATCCCGAACGTTCAAACGACTACGAGGGGGACCTAGAAGATGGCACGTGTGCACAACTTCTCAGCAGGCCCGGCTGCACTGCCCACCAGCGTGCTTGCCGAGATCGCCGACGAGATGATGGACTACCGCGGATGCGGTATGTCCGTGCTCGAGATGAGTCATCGATCTAGTATGTACCAGCAGATTATCGACGACGCCGAGGCAACCCTGCGCCGCCTGCTGAGCATCCCCGACAACTACCGTGTCCTGTTTTTGCAGGGCGGCGCCACGCTGCAGTTCGCGGGCATCCCGATGAACCTCATGCGCCGCGGCCGCGCCGGCTACGTCGTGACCGGCAACTTTGCCAACAAGGCATACAAGGAGGCCGCCAAGTACGGCAAGGCCGTGCTGCTCGCGAGCTCCGAGGACACCAACTTCGACCGCATTCCCAACATGGCCGACATCAACGCGCGCATTGCCGCCGAGGCCGCGGGCGACGGGCTCGACTACGCCTACATCTGCCAGAACAACACCATCTTTGGCACCATGTTCCACGAGCTGCCCGATTGCGGCGACGTGCCGCTGGTCGCCGATGTCTCGAGCTGCTTCCTATCGCAGCCGCTCGACGTCGAGCGCTACGGGCTCATCTACGCTGGCGCTCAGAAAAACGCCGGCGCCGCGGGCGTGACCGTGGTCATCGTGCGCGACGACCTTATCGCGGACGGCCCGGCCTTTGCGCAGACGCCGCAGTACATGGACCTTAAGACCCAGGCCGCAAAGGGCTCCATGCTCAACACGCCCAACACCTTCGGCATCTACGTGTGCGGCAAGGTGTTCCGCTGGGTCGAGCAGACCGGCGGACTTGCCGCCATGGCCGAGCGCAACTGGGAAAAGGCCAACCTGCTCTACGACCTTCTCGAGAACAGCAAACTGTTTCACGGCACCACGCAAGCAGACAGCCGCTCCATCGCCAACGTCACGTTCCGCACCGGCGACGCCGAGCTCGACGCCGCCTTTGTCGCGGGCGCGGCCGAGCACCAGATTCAAAACGTCAAGGGCCATCGCCTCGTCGGCGGCATGCGCGCCAGCGTGTACAACGCCGTCACCATGGAGGACGTACAGGCGCTGGCAACGTACATGAAGGACTTCGAAGCGCAGCATAGTTTGAGTCCGCGATCTAACTAGCCCGCAGCGCGCGGGCCGACCAGCCACCTCAGACCACCTGTTTACATCAAAACCTGCTAAGGAGTTTTTCCATGCGTAAGATTAAGACCATCGACGACATCACCAAAGACGGCAAAGTCGAGTTTGGCGAAGGCTACGAGTTTGTGGACACCGCCGAGGAGGCCGACGCCATCCTGATGCGCTCGACCGACCTGCACGGCTACGAGCTGCCCGAAGGCATCCGCGCCATCGCCCGCTGCGGCGCCGGCGTCAACAACATCCCCGTCGAGGAGTACGCCAAGAAGGGCGTCGTCGTCTTTAACTCCCCCGGCGCCAACAGCAACGCCGTCAAGGAGCTCGTCCTGGGCATGCTAGTGCTTTCGAGCCGCGGCGTGGTGCAGTCGATGAACTGGGTACGCGACAACGCCGACGACCCCGAGATTCAGGTCGACGCCGAGAAGGCCAAGAAGGCCTTTGTGGGCCGCGAGCTCAAGGGCAAGCGCATCGGCGTCATCGGCCTGGGCAACGTGGGCTCCAAGGTCGCCAACGCCTGTGTCGATCTGGGCATGGACGTCTACGGCTACGATCCGTTTATTTCCGTCGAGCACGCATGGGTGCTAAGCCGCGAGGTGCAGCGCGTGGGCACGCTCGAGGACCTGTGCCGCGGCTGTGACTACCTCACCGTGCACGTGCCCAGCAAGGCCGACACCATCGGCATGATCAGCACCGAGCAGATCGACCTGCTGGCCCCCAACGCCGTGCTGATCAACTACGCGCGCGAGACCATCATCGACGAGGATGCCGTCGACGCAGCTCTGCGCGAGGGCAAGCTGAGCTGGTTTAGCTGCGACTTTGCCACGCCCAAGACCGTCAAGATGCCCAACACGTTTATCACCACGCACTCGGGCGCCGGCACCGGCGAGGCCGAGGCCAACTGCGCCGATATGGCCATTAGCGAGCTCAAGGATTACCTGGAGAACGGCAACATCGCGCACAGCGTCAACTACCCCGCTTGCAGCATGGGCAAGGCGCGCGCCGCAAGCCGCATCGCCTGCCTGCACGCCAACGTGCCCAACATGATCGGTCAGATCACGGCAATCCTGGCCAAGGACAACGCCAACGTGCAGCGCATGACCAACGAGTCCGCCGGCGAGAACGCCTACACCATGTTCGACACCGACGAGCACCTGGACACCAGCACCATCGAGGCGCTCAAGCAGATTCCGTCGATGTATCGCGTGCGCGTGATCAAATAGCGCCGGCACCAAACCCGCCAGTCGGGCCATAAAGCCCATTCGGCCCCCGTTTTCACAAAACGGGGGCCGATTTCGTTGCTCTGACTGGCTTTGAAAATGCTACCCAGCATAAGTTTTTTCGGATAATCGACAGTCATGCCCAAATCACTGAGTACACCTGCTTTGACAAACAGCTTTATCAGGGGTTTTAGTAGGTAAAAATCGATCTCTATATGCCACATTCAAGTTGACTGTCGATTTTCCGAAACAACTTGTTGTGGGTAACGTTTTAAAGCCCTTCCGAGGCGAAACTGAAGCCTTTTTCGCGCCCAAAACTCTAGCTCGATCGACCGTTTTCCACCCGCACGACGACTACATTCCCGCCCAATCGATAAGTATCTCCTTGCGAAGCCGCCATTCGAGCTCCTGCTGCCGCGGCGTCTTGCCTTTCAACGGCATATCGAGATAGGACATGATGAGTTCCATCACCACGCGGAAGGCATCGGAGTCGGCCAGCTGGCCATAGGTCATCAGAACGACGGGATATCCCATCGCTTGCAGGGCCGTCGTTCGGTCGGAGTCCGAGATCTTGGATTCTATGGATCCGTGTATGGCTTTACCCTGGCATTCGACCAGACACTCTCGGCTGCCGTCCTTATTTGACAGCAGGATATCGGCATAGCGCTTATCAAGCCCCGAAATCAGACGGGCACTGCGCGTCATACGAATCTCAACGTTATTGGTTAGGCGCAGCCCTTCGCCGCCGCGCAACCTCGTAAGGCCAAACAGCATCGAGGCCTGGACCTCGAGCGGCGATGCCGCCACTCCCGTAATGCATTTCGCGGCACGTGTGAACGATTTAGCACCGCGGAGCCCTCGGATCTTTTCGGCGTACTTTGCAAGCTCAGAGAGCTCGATCAAGGGAGGTCGTTTCCATAAGTCCGTTGGATTCCCAGCGACATCCTTTACGTTTTCCCAGCCCAACCGTGCGTCACCCCACCGGCCCCCATATGCCTGCTCAAGTGCCGTCTTTACCCGAGGCGCGATCTTGCACACGGCAAAGGTGCCGCACATCTCATACATGCACATGATCAGACGCTCGTTTGAGACCGAGGAAGCCAGGGTCAGCAGGGTAAAGAGCGGGGACGCGACATCGAGGCCAAACTCTGTCTGCTGCACGGAGCCAAACGGCCTCTCCCCGTTCCAAACATGTCTGACAATGCGATCGCCCTTACGCCCGAAGCCGCCCTGTGCCAGCACGTGTAACGGGGTGCCCAGGAAATGCGCGACGAGCGGGTGCTCGCAAAGGCGTTCCCTGCGCGGATCGTCCACAAAATCGGGCAGGTCCGGCATTATTGCCAAGACCTGTGGAGGTATCCGATGATACCGAAAGGCAGATATGTCGCACAGCATGTCGTCCATGAGGGGTACGTACCCACTGCGTCGTTTGCGAACCCGCTCGGACGGCAAACGCGATGGCTCGGCCTGCGAACGGTAAATGTTGCTAAGCGCACGTCGCGGACCCTTAAGAGACTTACAATTGGTTTGGAAAGCAGACTGATTGTGAGGTTGCATATGGTTGATGAGGACTTTGCCTGGCGGCTTGCGCAGGAGCTTGTGCGAATCGATAGCTCGGATCCGGGTGCGTATGAGGACGAGATTGAGCGGCATATCAAAGCGCTGGTTGAGGAACGGCTGGCGCGGTTGAACCACCCGGCACTCGATGCCGTACGGGTTGAAGAGCTTGAGGTGCTCCCCGGGCGCCGCAATCTTATGGTTACCGTGCCGGGGCAGAGCGACGAGCCGCGACTCGTCTTCATCTGCCACATGGATACCGTCACCTTGGGCGACGGGTGGAATGCAGACATCGCGCCGCTCGGGGCAGTTGTGCGCGACGGCAAGCTCTATGGCCGCGGCGCCTGCGACATGAAGGGTGGTCTGGCCTGCGCCATTGCCGCACTGGTCCATACGCTCGAGCGCGTGGCGGCATGCGGCGTGCTGCCTCGACGCGGCTTTTCGCTCATCTGCTCGGTCGATGAGGAAGACTTTATGCGCGGCTCCGAGACCGCGATTGCCGCCGGCTGGGTCGGCTCGCACGAGTGGGTGCTGGACACCGAGCCCACCGACGGGCAAATTCAGGTGGCGCACAAGGGGCGCACGTGGTTCGAAATCGAGATGGCCGGCGTGACGGCCCACGCGAGCCAGCCATGGAAGGGCGCGGATGCCGTCGCTGCCATGGCCGAGGTCGTGTGCGCACTTCGTCACGCGTTCGCGGAGCTGCCTGTGCATGATGAGCTGGGGCCTTCGACTATCACGTTTGGCCAGATCGAGGGCGGCTATCGCCCCTATGTGGTGCCCGACCACGCCAAGGTCTGGGTCGACATGCGCCTAACGCCGCCGACCGACACGAGCGCCGCAACTCGCATGGTGGAACAGGCCATCGCTGTTGCCGAGGCCGTTGTCCCCGGTTGCCGCGGCAGCTACACCGTGACGGGCGACCGCCCCGCCATCGAGCGCGACCCGAACTCTCCCCTTCTTGCGGCGCTCAAGCATGCGGCAGACGACATGACGGGCACGGACACGACCGTCGGCTTCTTTACCGGCTACACCGACACCGCCGTCATCGCGGGCAAGACAGGCAATCGCAACTGTATGAGCTACGGCCCCGGTTCGCTGGCGCTCGCCCACAAGCCCAACGAGTACGTGCCCCATGCCGATATCGTTCGCTGCCAGCAGGTGCTGGTCGCACTCGCCGATAACGCGCTCTGGGGCGCGAGCGGCCAAGTTGGGGCATAATAAGCCGCGAACAAACCGACTCACACGTTAGGACCGTCCATGAAAGCACTTCCGTTTCCCTGCATCCGCCCGGCTCAGGACCGCGTGCTCGAGGCGCTGCCGCAGATGGGTGGCATCCTGAGCGGCAACGATGCCCTGCGCGGCGCCATTGCCGATGGCCTGATGCTCAAAGATCCGGGTGCGGCGTACTACGTGTACGAATGCTCGGGCGAGCCGGGTCGCGTGACGGGCGTCGTGGCGATTTGCTCGATTGGCGTGCTTGCGGGCGGCGAGGGCGATGCCAGCGCCGACGTGACCGACGCTGCGCGCGCGATCGCCGAGCTCAAAGTTCAGCCTCGTCCCGTGTCGCTCGCCTACGAAGCCTCGCCCGTCATGGATATCATCTTGGGCGCCGCTAAAGAGGGCGCGTCGCTCTACGCCGTCACCGATCCCGCGGGCATTACGCACCGCGTATGGGAGGTCAAGCGCGAGGACGCCGTCGGGGCCATCCGCGCCATGCTCGACCAGGCGCCAGAGCCGACACTGACCGATGACCCGGCCTACGCCGCCGCTCTGACCGGGGCGTCGCAACTCCTAGCTGACAAGGCCCGTGCCGACGGCACGTACACGGGCAAGGAGCCGTTCAACTTCACCGTGGCCGCGCTCTTCCCCGCCGCGCAGGTCAGCGGCGCCGCGCCGCAGGTCCCGACGGGCCTGCTCACCCACCAGATCGCGCGGTTCTAGCAAGGCCCGACCGCCCAGCGCAAAGGCTCGGCAGCTCAACAAACAAGGGGCGGAGATGCAGCAGACACATGCATCTCCGCCCCTTTTGCATCGAGTAGTAATGCCGGCGACCCGTGTGCACGCTCGTGTTACCCGCGTCGCGGACCCGCCGCTGCCACGAGCGGCTCAAGCCCCAGCTCGCGCGCGTAGTCTTCCTGCGTAAAGATCTCGACCAGCTCAAACGTGCCGGTCTCGTCATCAAACGCAAAGTGCAGCACCGAGCAGTTACCCGGCACGCGCTCGCGCTCGTCTGCCGCCGCGCCCCTCGTGTGGTCTAAAAACTCCTTGATGGCAGAGGCATGGCTTACAGCGAGCACACACGCATGGTCCGGGCGCCGCATAAGCTCGGTTAGCGTCGTGACCATACGCTTGCGCACCTGCATCTGGCCCTCGCCGCCAAACTGGCAATAGAAGTCGCGCCACGGGCGCTCGGGCATCAGCATCACGCGCTCGGCCTCAAAGTCGCCAAAGAACCACTCACGCAGGCCGTCCAGGCGCTCGTACGCCAGACCCGGCCACAGGTTAGCGATGGTCTGCTCGGTGCGATGCAGCGTGGAGGTGTAGGCATGGTCCGGCTCAATGCCGCGCGCACGCAAGAACATGCCGGCGCGCGCTGCCTGGTCGCACCCCAGCTGCGTGAGCGGCGAGTCGCTCCAGCCCTGAATGATGCGCTTAAGGTTAAATATCGTCTGCCCATGACGAACCAGATACAGGTCTTTATTCATGTGGGGTCCTTTCGTTTGTCACCAATCCAAGAGCGAAAACGCCCCGTCGCAATAGCCAAAATGAAGCACGGCGCCGTTGTCGGGCTGCTCTCCCCTGCCGGCCACGGACTCAAGAAACTCCTGGCAGGCAGAGCCGTGCGAGACTGCCAGCACGCAGTCGTGCCGGGGCCTCGCCATAATGCGGGACAGCGCTGCGACCATGCGTGCGCGAAGCTCACTCTCCGACTCTCCGCCAAAGGCAACCGGATAATCACCCCAGGGCTGCGCCGGCATCTCGCGGTTTAATGTACCCTCCAGCGAGCCCAAATGCCACTCGCGCAGATCGTCGACCAGCTCAATGGGCTGGCCCTCGCCGACGACAAGCTCGGCCGTACACCGCGCCCGCCCCAACGGAGACGAATACACATGGTCAAAGGTCACGCCACGGCCCTCGAACGCCGCGCGCGTCGCCAACGCCTGCTCGCGCCCGCGCGCCGTAAGCGGCGAATCGTGCCAGCCCTGCAAAATGTTCTGCACATTCAGCTCGGTCTGCCCATGCCGCACCAAATACAGATCGGCCACACGCCCTCCCCTCGCACCACCACAAAGGGGACAGGCACCTTTGTGGTGGTTTTGCCGCGCAACTACACCAGGACGTCGGCAAGCGAGCGCTTGGGCACGTGATGCACCTGCGCCTCGTCGCGCCAGTAATTGATAGAACCATCCGGGTTGGAGTCGATCGCGTCGATGACCTGCTCCTCGACCGGCACGCCAAAGGCCATGATCAGCTTGAGCTCGTACTTGTCGTTATCGAGCCCCATAGCGTCGATCGCGCGGGGCGTAAAGGCCTTGAACATGCAGGCCGCTACCTCGGGCGTGGCACTGCGGGCGGCGAGCATCATCGTCTGGGCGGCAATGCCGGTGTCGACTTCGGTGATGGGCGCGGCCGGCTTGCCCGGAACGGCGCGCTCGACAAGAATCGCAATGTAGCCGGTCGGACGCTCGCCCTCGTCGGGACCCGGCCAATCCTTGAGCGCGCCGGCCCACGCAAGCTCGTCAAACACGCGCGCGCAGTCCTCGGCACCGCTCACCACATGAAAGCGCAGGCGCTGGGCATTGGCACCGCACGGGGCCAGGTGCGCCAGCTCCGCCAGCTCGAGCAAAAACTCGCGCGGCACGCGCATGGACTCGTCAAAGCGACGGCACGTGCGGGCGCGACGGACCAGCGCGTCAAACGTATCCAGGCCAAGCTTTTCGCAACCCTGCTTTGCCATCGACTCGGCGCTCACCGGCGCCGTGGGAACTGCTTCGTTCATAGGAACCCCCCAATAAAAGCCAATTGTTCTTAGGAAAATCTAACCTAAAACGTAGGCAATTACACACAACGGCTCAATGTTCCACATCTGCCGAATATCCCCCATCCAAACGGAAACAAAGGTAACAATTCGGGAAGATGAGGCGGCAATTCACCCTTCCCGCCCCATGCAGCGGCGCCCTTGGGCGATACTTGTTGCAGCACTTTTGGTTTACGCCGCACGGAAAGCAACGAACGCGACGTGCACCGCACGGAAAGGAGACATTATGGGCATCTTTAAGAACGATGACCAGAAATCGAGCCAGCTGGGATTTGACGAGAAAAGCATGGAAGGCAAGGCCATCAAGGCAGTGCGTTGGCTTTACGCCATCACCGGCGTCATCGCGCTGCTCGCCGGCATCGCGCTGCTGTTTGCGCCGGCTAAGACCCTCGTCTTTTTGACGACCGTCCTGGGCTTCTACTTTGTCATTACGGCTGGTATTAGGCTCTTCACCACGGTTTTTGAGTCGCAGCTGCCCACTGGCTGGCGCGTGGCGAGCATCATCACCAACCTGCTCATCCTCTTGGGTGGCGTGGTGATCCTGCGCAACCAGGCACTGTCGACCGCGACGCTCAGCACGATGGTGGTGGTCGTGGCAGGCTTTGGCTGGATCACCGAAGGCATCATGTCGATTCTGGAGTCCGAGCTTTCGTCCAACCGCGGCTTTACCATCCTGAGCGGCGCGCTCTCCATTATCGCCGGCGTGTTCGTGTTTATCTATCCGCTGTGGTCGGCCAAGATGCTCGTCATCTTTACCGGCGCCGCGCTGCTGGTGTTTGGCGTGACGCTGATTATTCGCGCCATTCGCTTTGGCAAACTGGTGCACTAGATGCCGAGAACGCTTTTTATTGATGCCGACGCCTGCCCGGTTACGCGTGAGTCGATCGACTGCGCGCGGCGGGCGGGCGTCGCCGTCGTTATCGCCGGCAACAGTACGCAGAACCTGGAACGCCACATTCGCCGCGACGACCCGCGCGACGCCGAACACGCGCGTCGGGGCTTTTGGGTCACGACGCTCGACGTGAGCGTGGGAGCCGATAGCGCCGACTTTGCCATTGTCGAGTGCCTGCAGGCGGGTGACGTGGTCGTGACGCAGGACATTGGCCTGGCGAGCATGGTACTCGGGCGCGATGCCGCCGCCATCGGCGTGCGCGGGCGCGTCTACGATAAGGCGACCATCGACATGCAGCTGTTTATCCGCCACGAGGAAAAGAAGGTGCGCCGCGCCGGTGGACATACTCGCGGGCCGGCAGCCTTCACCGGCGAGGACCGAGCCCGCTTTAAGCGCAACCTCGCCGAACTGCTGCGCTAGCCAAGGTAGATTTTTGGGACATGCCCGAAAATCTACCTTTTTTGTTTTGGGGCAGCATGCGCGCTCCAGAGCCATAGCTCAACAAAAAACGGGCTTCAAAATGCCATACCGCACCGCATTGTGCAGACGTCGGGAATGGCAATTTTGAAGTCCGTTTTATTTGGCCCTCTTAGAGGCCGAAGGCGGAGAGAACAAGTCCCCAGCCGGCGCCGATGACGTACATCATGACCAAGAACATGACGTTCTCGCGGGCGCTGCGGTTGGTACGGAACAGCACTAGGTAGCCCACGCCGGCGGAAATGAGCGTGCCGGCGAGCATCGGGGCCAGCTGCAGCGCGCCCTCCAGGTACAGCTGCGTAATGACGACGCTGGCGGAGCAGTTGGGGATCAGGCCGACGAGCGCCGAGCCAAGGACAGCAAGCGTCTCGTTGCCGCGCAGGAACTGTTCGATCGCCGACTCGCCAAAGGTCTCGAGGACGGCGACCAGGATCAACGTCACCAGGAAAATGAACACCGATACCTGCACGGTGTGCGAGATCGCGCTGCGGATGATTGACAGGACGGGCGCGCCTTCGTGGGAGTGGCCGTGGTCGTGGTGGTGTTCGTGCTCGTCCGTGTGGCCGTGGTTGTGGTCATGGCCATGCCCGTGCCCGTGGCCGTCCTCATCGTTGTCGCAGCCGCAATGATCGCGCTCGCACAGCTCGTGGATGTGATCGGCGCTCACGCCTGCCTCGGCCACCTCGTCAATGATGTCGCCGCCGGTGTGGTCATCGTGCGCGCAGTTCACGTGAGCCGGATTGGCCGCGGTCCCCAGCACAGTTCGACGAATCGCGGCATGAGCGCGGGCGTTACGGCGCAGGCCGCGAATGGCAGCATCCACGATAAAGCCCGTGACCAGCGCGATGAGTGCCTTCGAAGCAAGCAGCATCGCCATGGTCTGCACGGGAACCTGCTCGGCAAGCAGCAACGGCAGCATCTCGTCGGAGGTCGAGAGGAACACCGCCACCAACGTACCCAGCGTCACGACGCGACCGGCGTACAACGTCGCCGCCATCGCCGAAAACCCGCACTGTGGCACGATGCCCAGCAACGAGCCAACCACGGGGCCCGCGGCGCCGGCGCGCTTGATTACGCCATTGACGTGGTCGCCCGCAACGTGCTCGAGCGACTCGAGGGCAAGATACGTCACCAGCAAAAACGGCACCAGGGACAGCGTGTCTTTACCGGCGTCGAGCAGAATATCTATCAGTAAATCCATGACGGATGGAACCTTTCGTGTCTTTCGGCAGCATTGTAAAAGTCCTAGCGGTCAACTAGGGTATTGTAGTTGTCCTAGGCGCGGTGCCAATAGTTGCCCATGGCAAACTATCATCTCGCCACAACTCAGTAACCCCGAGCCGCGCGACGCGGCCCGTCCAAGGAGCAGCATATGAACGTTTCGCAAGCACTCGAATACGAGCGCCAGCCGTTTATCCCCATGTTTATCTACGGCGATCACGGCGCCATGGAGTCCGAGCGCCAGAAGGGCGAGGAGGCCCTCAAGGTGCTCGAGACCGAGTACTTTACCGCCGAGGACGACCCCGGCTTCGACTTTGCCACCGTGCGTGACCTGGCCGACCGCAACCGCGACCTGTGCGACCAGATCGGCGAGGCGCGCCTGCGTAACGTGACGCCCGCGACGCTTTCGCGCGGCCTATCCGACGCCGACACCTGCGCCGCCATCGGCAAGATGCAAAAGCGCACCGCGGCGTCCGTCATGCGCGAGATCCGCGGCGACCGCGACGCGCTCGGCGTGGCCTACGCCCGAAAGCCCATCCAGGGCACGGTGCTGGGCATCGACATCGAAACCACCGGTCGCGCACCCGAGCGCGGCTACATCATCAACGTGGGCTGGGAGATCATGGACCTTACCAGCGACGCTGTACCGCACGACGCCGAGGCGCACTACTGCGGCCTGCCCGACATTTATCGCGGCGAGGACGTGCCGCTGTCGAATATCCACCACATCACCTGGGACGACATCGATGGCAAAAAGCCGTTCCGCGAGAACAAGGAACTGCAGAAGCAGCTGCTCAAGCTCATGAAGAAGTATCCGTACATGGCGCACAACGCCGCCTTCGAGGACAGCTGGTTCAAGATTCACCTTGACGGTTACGCCGAGGCGCGCCGCGCGGGCAAGATCATCGTCATCGACTCGCGCCAGATTTGCCGCAGCTTGGACGCCGACGTGCGCTCGCTCCCCCGCGAATCCGCGCCCGCCGCGCTCGAGAACTGGGCACGCCGCCGCGGCACCCTCGCCGCCGACGCCAACGAGCAGCACCTGGGCCTCGACGACACCGACCTCATGCTCCGAACCGTCCAAGCCGAGTTCAACCTCAAGAACCTGTTCGCGAAGTAGCAACGCCTGCGACAAGCACGGACCTGCCCGCAAGCGGCCCCGCAGCGAGAAACCCCGCAGCGGGGCCGCTTTGCGCTCTATAGGCAGACAGGCTCTCATAGGCAGACAGGCTCTTCGCAAATACTGAACCCTTATTTTGAGCGATTTCAGTCGTTTTTCGATACGCAATTAACTGCCGAATGGCGATGCGCCGATATTAAATGTGCAGCAAGTGCGTATTTCTATGCTATATCTGAGCTGCGAAAACGTTTATTTAAGGCAAACGGCCCCATAATTGCGTCAAGCTTTTGGACAGCATTTGGTTTGACGCCTGATACGGTTTAACCGCTCGGCGCCATCGGCACAGTCTTATCTGACACGATACATAGCATGAGTATCGTATTGTCACATACCACGGCAAAAGCGGTCTATCAGGCCGCGTGCTTGGTGTCTGCGGAAGTCACCGAGCCCTGTAGCCCCGCCGCGATTTACAAATCATGCCCCACCGGAACGCTCCTCGACACAGCCACGGCATGGCTCACCAAACATGATGTCACCCTCAATACAAACAATCCCCTCGAAGTGATGGTGTTCGATCGCAGGAACGCGCGCTACGCGATGGGCTGCCAATGTCACGTTTCGTCAAAGCGATTCTCGAGTTCGCGCTTCATAGAGCTCGGAGATGGCATCTTCATTGTCAGCATCGAGCTTTGCGCGCTTCAAGCCGCCACTTATCTTTCTTTTCGCGAACTGGTGGAGTACTACTTTGAACTGTGCGGCGCCTACTCCCTTGGAACCGACTCTTCCACCTCCTATACCGAGCGCTGCGCCCTCACCTCGACTGAGAGGCTAAAGCAGTTCTTTAATTCCATTACCAGATGCGATGGACTGACCCTTGCCCGGAAAGCGATCCAATGCGTACGTGACGGTTGCCGCTCTCCCATGGAGACGGCCTTTGTCATGATGCTTACGCTGCCCAAAAGCGAAGGAGGGCTCGGTATTAAGGGGATTGAAACCGATTACGAGGTACAAGTCACCGCTGCCGCGAAAAATCTCACGCGACGCAAAAAGTTCTTTATGGATGCGTATCTAAAGAGATCTCGCACGGACGTCGAATACAACGGCTTCTATCACGACGCGGAAGAAGACCGCGCCATCGACGAAGAACGCAAAAATGCACTTGCGTCCATGGGATACGGAATCATCACCGTCAGCCGCCATTCCTTTATGCACGCCAGTGCTTTCGTTAGGGTTATGGAGGCGATCCAGCGAAAAGAGGGCATACGTCCCTCGCGCCTGCCAAAGGACTTTCAAATCATGCAAGAGGACCTGAGACAGTTTGTGCTCAGAAGGTTTATCGAGGAGAAAAAGCGAATCCAGAAGCAGCTTCGCCAGGATTCAGAGGAGCGCCAACGGATCGATCTCGAAAAAGCAATGCTCGAAGGCATCACGCTGGATGATCCGACGATTAACCAAGTTCCGGTAATTGATGACATGCAAACTGTCGAACCCGACAGCCCATCATTCGCTCAAACAAGAAGCCTCACGTCCGAGGGCAAGGTCTTCGGGTCTGGAAACAGGGCCGGCTAACAAGGTGGGTGCCCTAGCGACGTGCAAAATTTCGAGTATTCAGCAGGTCCGGGCACCCATCACCCCCGAGTGGATCCAAATGTGAAGCGAAATCACTCTTGAATGGGTGCGTTAGGCAACATTTGAGGAAGAACTTGTCTCCTTACAGCTCTTGGATAACCCTTGAACGGCATAATTAGACCTTCAGTAGATTAACAGACCCCCTATCATTGCAGAATACTCCAATATTTGCACGGCGCAGGGGCACCCACCCTGGCGACGACCATCAAAACCACTCGCTTCGGAAGCTCGTTCGCGCTTTCCGATCTTTTAAACGACAAATTGCTTAAACGATATTGACATATGAACATACGCTCATATACTCGGAAGTAAGTTATATGAGCGCATGTTCATATGAAAGGATGTTGCAATGGGCGACCACGCTGATGAAACAAAGGCAAGCCTCGAACCCGTCGTTCCCACCACCTGCTCGCCCGAGGACCTGCCCGACGAGGAGCTGCTCTACGACCTGGCAGACCTGTTCAAGGTCTTCAGCGACACCACGCGCATCAAGATCCTCTATGCCCTCATGGGCCGCGAGCTGTGCGTGGCAGACATCGCCGAAGCGACCGAAACCTCGCAGTCCGCGGTCTCGCACCAGCTGCGCACGCTCAAACAATCGCACCTGGTCAAATTCCGCCGCGACGGCCGCAACATCCTCTACTCGCTCGCTGACGACCACGTCTACACCATGCTCAACCAGGGCATGAGCCACATCTGCGAATAACAGCCAACCACGGTACCAGCGCGGCCGGCACCCAGGCCGCTAACACAGGGAAAGGAACCCATCATGAAAAAGCAGTTCAAGCTCGACGAGATCGACTGCGCCAACTGCGCGCGCGAGCTTCAGGAGGAGCTGGCCAAGCTCGAGGGCGTCAAGTCCGTGTCGGTCAACTATATGACCCAAAAGCTGACGCTCGAGGCCGACGACGCCGAGTTCGACGAGGTCCTGGACCGCGTCGTTGAGTTCACCGCCGACGCCGAGCCGGCCTGCGAGATCATTCGCTAGCCCAGGTTTACGCCGATCTGCAAGGCCGCGCCTGCCGCGGCCTTTGCTCGCGTTATTATATGAGCGAGTGTTCATACATTCAAATGGGAGGTTTGAATCATGGCGACCGCCGACCCCAAAAAGAAAAAGAAGAAGCGCAAGAAGAAAGAGTCACTCGAACATAAGCGCAATCGCATCCTGGTCGCGTTGGGCATCTTTGCCGTGGTGTACGCCCTCGAGGAGCTTGGCGCCCTGACTGCAGCGTTCGGCGAGCCGGGCGACATCTACGCCAGCTTCGTGCTGTTCCTCGTACCGTTTTTAATCGGCGGCCATGACGTCCTTCAAAAGGCGTTTAACAACATCCGCCGCGGCAAGGCCTTCGACGAAAGTTTCCTCATGGTCGTCGCAACCATCGGCGCGTTTGCCATGGTACTCTTCCCCGACGCCGACCCGCACATGGCCGAAGGCGCCGCCGTCATGCTGTTCTACCAGGTCGGCGAGCTGTTCCAGGCCTACGCCGTGGGCAAGAGCCGCAAGTCGATCAGCGCCATGATGGACATCGCACCCGACTACGCCAACGTCGAGCAGTCCGACGGCACGCTCGAGCAGGTCTTCCCCGATGACATCGCCGTCGGCACCGTCATCGTCGTCAAGCCCGGCGAACGCGTGCCTATCGACGGCGTCATCGTCGACGGCGAGACGCAGCTCGACACCGCTGCCCTCACCGGCGAATCGGTCCCCCGCCCCGCCAAGTCCGGCGACGATATCATCAGCGGCTGCATCAACATGACGGGCCTCATCCGCGTGCGCACCACCAAGCCGTTTGGCGAGTCCACCGTCAGCCGCATCCTGGAGCTCGTGGAAAACGCCAGCGAAAAGAAGGCGCGTACCGAGAACTTCATCACGCGCTTCGCCCGCATCTACACGCCTGCCGTCACCGGCGCCGCAGCGGTGCTCGCACTCGGCGGCGGTCTGGTCACCGGCGCCTGGTCCGACTGGATCCTGCGCGGCTTGACCTTCCTCGTCGTCAGCTGCCCGTGCGCGCTGGTGATCAGCGTGCCGCTGAGCTTCTTTGGTGGCATCGGCGGCGCGTCCAAGCTGGGCGTTCTCATCAAAGGTTCCAACTACCTCGAGACGCTCGCCGACGTTGACACCGTCGTCTTCGACAAGACCGGCACGCTCACCAACGGCACGTTCTCGGTCGTCGCGGTACATCCCGAGGCTGACTATACCGAGCAGTCGCTCCTTGAGATTGCAGCCCTTGCCGAGTCGTTCTCCGACCACCCCATCGCGCAGTCGGTGCGCGCCGCCTACCAGGGCGAGGTCGACCCCAAGCGCGTGAGCGACTCCGCCAACGACGCGGGTCACGGCGTGACGGCGACCATCGACGGCAAGCACGTCGTCGTCGGCAATGCCAAGATGCTCGCGGCGGCCGGTGCCGACACCCCCAATTGCGAGGTCGTCGGCACGATCCTGCACGTGCTGGTCGGTGGCGCGTACGCCGGCCACATCGTGATTGCCGACACCGTTAAGGCCGATGCCGAGCAGACAATCCGCGACCTGCACGCCGCCGGCGTCAAGCACACCGTTATGCTCACGGGCGACCGCGAGGAAGTGGCGGCAGCGGTGGCCAAGCAGCTCGGTCTCGATGAGTTCCATGCGCAGCTGCTGCCAGGCGACAAGGTCGAGCGCGTCGAGACGCTGCTTTCGGCCGAGAACGGCAAGGGCAAGCTCGCCTTTGTCGGCGACGGTATCAACGACGCACCCGTGCTCACCCGAGCGGACGTCGGAATCGCCATGGGCGCCATGGGTTCGGACGCCGCGATTGAGGCCGCCGACGTCGTGCTCATGGACGACAAGCCGTCCAACATCGCCCGCGCTATCCGTGTGGCGCGCAAGACGATGACGATTGTCTGGCAGAACATCATCTTTGCGCTGGGTATTAAGCTGCTGATTCTGGTGCTTGCGGCGCTTGGCATCGCCAACATGTGGCTCGCCGTGTTCGGCGACGTGGGTGTGGCGATCATCGCCATTCTGAACGCCATGCGCGCGATGGGTGTCAAGAACCTGTAGCACTCGTGGTCCCTCCGGCCGGGACCGGGTTTGGTTTTGAAAACGTCCTCGACCAATGAAGCGCCCCCGTTCTGCTCCTTCGGAGCTACGAACGGGGGCGCTTCTGGTCTGCGGAATGTTTTCAAAACCAAACCCGGTCCCGGCCTGCGGTGACGTTGTTGGCGGTTCTTGGGCATCGCTTGCTGGCGGGGTTCCTTGTCTGAAATGGACTTGGCTGAGAGGGCCTTGGGTCCCGATCGCTGTCCCGCGCCGTTCCGGCGCGGGAGGCGCGCCTCTCTGGGATGCGAGGGCGGTTCTGCTGAAGGGGCGCTGCGAGTTGATTTGTTGACTTTGGGATGAAGTGGGCGCGTTATTGTTTGGGCCCTCTATCCCCTTTCGCTGGTTCGCGCTTTGCGCGAACTCCGCCCTACTAGGGGTTCGTTAGAATTCCGTCGCTGGATCCGTCACCTCGTCCCGGCCCAACATCGCCCTTAGCTTCTCGAAGCTTTCCTCGCTCAGGCAATGCTCCATGTGGCAGCCCTCTTGCGACGCCACCTCGGCCGAAACACCTGCATCCTCCAACAGACCCACAAAAAAGCAGTGGCGCTCCCACATTTGACGGGCGACCTCCAGCCCTCGCTCCGTCAGATGCACGTCGCGTTTGCCCATCTCGACGTAGCCGTTGTTCTCCAACGTCGCCATGGCTTTGGACACGCTCGCCTTGGTCACGCCGAGGTACTCCGCAACGTCAATCGAGCGCACGATGCCCTGGCGTTGCGAAAGAACGTAGATCGATTCGAGGTAGTCTTCTCCGGATTCACGTAGGGCCATGGGCCGCCTTTCGCGATGATTGCTAGTTAGCCTTTGGATACTTTCCTTGGCTTACTTTACCGCAAAAGTTGCCCATGTCTTACTACATTGACTAAAAAGTTAGCCGTGTTTCACAAAACGCGCGGGCGAAGCGCATCACCCCGGCGCACGGCACGTGGCGTGCGGCGTGCAAGGAGTGTCCCCAGCTGCCGGCCGAGAAGGAACGTCCCCAAGTGCCGGGTGCCGGTCCGTAATTAGATCAGGCCAAAGTGCTTCGCAGCGTTGTAGATGCCGTCGTCGTCTACGGCGGTCGTTACGTAGGTCGCGGCGGCCTTGACGGTCTCCTGCGCGTTGCCCATGGCCACGCTCGTGCCTACGGCCGAGAACATCGACAGGTCGTTCTCACCGTCGCCAAAGGCGATCGCCTCGCTCGCGTCGATACCCAGGCGCTCGAGCGTCGCCGCCACACCCAGGTCCTTGCCACCGTCGGCCGGAATAATGTCGCAGAACAGATCGCACCAGCGCGTGGTTGTCGAATGCGACAGGGCCTCATTCACAATGCCCTGGTCAGCCGGGTCCACAAAAGCGCAGAACTGGTAGGCCGGCGCATCGAAAGCATGCTCAAACGGCTCTTCGTGGTAGGAAATACCCGCGTTATCGGCAGCAGCCACCACGCGTTTGGACAGGCGGTTCACAAACGAATTCTCGCCCTGCATGCACAGCGAGTCATAGCGTCCCTCGGCCACCTGGCGCACGATCGCAGCCACATCATCGGGATGAATGGCGCAGCTGCGATAGACGCCCTCGGCGTCAAAGCAATGCTGGCCCGAAAGCGTAATGTATGCATCCCAACCAAGATCGAGCAGCCAATCCGGCATCTGGTAGGTCGGGCGACCCGTGGCAATGACGCATGCGATCCCCTGCTCGTGAAAGCTGTCGAGCACCTGCTGCGCCGACGCCGGAATCCGGTGCGTCTCAAAGCTCAGCAGCGTGCCGTCGATATCAAAAAACGCGGCCTTGATCATCCTCGCCTACTCCTCGCCCTCGAGCTTCTCGCTCGCCTCGAGCCACGCCATCTCCAGCTCGTCCATGGCGGCGTGAGCCTCGTCGATCTTTGCCTGCTGCTCGCCGAGCGCCGTGTAGTTGGTGGGGTCGACCTGGGCCATCGCGGCCTCGGCCTCCTCCACGCGGGCGCGCTGCGTCTCCATCTTGCGCTCGAGCGAGCTCACCTCGCGGCGGAGCTTCTGGCGCTCGGCATTGGAAAGGCCGTTGGGCTGACCGCTCGGCTTGGGCTTCTCGGCCGCCGCAGCTGCGGCACCGGTGTCAAACGTGCCGGTCTTGGCGCTCGGCGAGCCCACGGGCTCACCCTCGGCGGTGGCGTTGCACAGGCGAAGGTACTGGTCCACGCCGCCGGGCATATGCGTCAGGCGGCCGTCGAGCAGCGCCCACTGCTGGTCGGTCACGCGCTCCATCAAAAAGCGGTCATGCGTCACCAGGATCAGCGTGCCGGGCCAGCCGTCGAGCAGGTCCTCGACAATCGCCAGCATGTCGGTATCAAGATCGTTGCCGGGCTCGTCCAGGATGAGCACGTTGGGCTCGTCCAGAATCGTCAGCAGCAGCGACAGGCGACGGCGCTGGCCGCCCGAAAGGTCGCCGATGCGGCTCCAGAGCTGCTGCGTCGTAAAGCCCAGGCGCTCGCAGAGCTTCTCGGGCGAGGTCTCCTTGCCGTCGATGACGTAATACTTCTTGTAGTTGCTCAGCACCTCGCGAATCGTGTCGCCCATAAAGGGCTCGAGCTCCTCGAGCTGCTGCGACAGCACGCCGAAGCGCACCGTCTGGCCGATCTTCACACGGCCACGCAAGGGCGCGATCTTGCCCTGGATCACGTCGAGCAGCGTGGACTTGCCGGCGCCGTTCTCGCCCAGCAGGCCATAGCGGTCGCCCGCGCCGATAAGCCAGGTCACGTCGGAGAGCACCTGCTTGGGCGCGCCGTCGGCATCCGCATAGCCGGCATCCACGTCGATGACATCGATAACCTGCTTGCCCAGGCGGCTCACAGCCAGGCGCTTGAGTTCCAGCTCGTCGCGCACGGGCGGCACGTCGGCGATGAGCTCGCGGGCGGCCTCCACGCGAAACTTGGGCTTGGTGGAGCGGGCCTGGGCGCCGCGGCTCAGCCATGCGAGCTCCTTGCGTGCCATATTGCGGCGGCGCTCCTCGGTGACGGCGGCCATGCGGTCGCGCTCCACGCGCTGCAGGATGTATGCCGAGTAGCCACCCTCGAAGGGGTCGACCTGGCCATCGTGGACCTCCCACATGCTGGTGCAGACCTCGTCCAAGAACCAGCGGTCGTGCGTGACCACGAGCATGGCGCCCTGGCCGCGCTGCCAGCGGGCCTTAAGATGGCGCGCGAGCCAGTTGATGGTGCGCATGTCCAGGTGGTTGGTGGGCTCGTCGAGCATGAGCACGTCGTAGTCGCCGATCAGCAGGCGCACGAGGTCCACGCGGCGGCGCTGGCCGCCCGAAAGCTCGCCCACTGTGCCCTCCCAGGGCACATCGCTAATGAGGCCAGCAAGAATCTGGCGCGTGCGGGGGCTCGACGCCCACTCGTACTCGGGCGTGTCGCCCACGACGGCATGATGCACGGTGTCGGTATCGGCAAGCTGGTCCTTTTGGCCGAGCAGCCCGATCGTGGTGCCGCGGCGATGCGTCACGCGGCCCTCGTCGGGCTCCAACGTGCCCGCGAGTACGCTCAGCAGCGTCGACTTGCCGTCGCCGTTTTTGCCGACAATACCAATACGGTCGCCCTCGCCCACGCCGAGCGTCACGCTATCGAAAATATGCTTGGTGGGAAACTCTAGGCTGACGGAATCGCATCCCAAAAGAATCGCCATATGCCCTGCTCCTTCGTAGAAATTCAACGTTGTCCATGATAGCAGCGAGCACCACCCCAAACCACCACGAAGGCGCCTGTCCCCTTTTGGCAGGTCGACAGCCGACAGCGACACAAAAAGGCGGGTCATCTCCCGCAAGAGATGACCCGCCTCTCCAATCAGTCCCGTGGCGACCGTGGCCGCCGCGGGCCTCAAGCATGTCCCGGACTAGGAGAACATGCCGGTGAGGTAATCATTCAGCCGCTGATCCTTGGGCCGTTGGAAAATCTCGTCGGTCTCGTCGTACTCAACCATATCGCCCATGTAGAAGAACGCCGTGCGGTTGGACACGCGCGACGCCTGCTCCATGTTGTGCGTCACGATGACGATGGCGCGCTCGGCCACAATCGACGACATAAGGTCCTCGATCGCCAGCGTCGAGATGGGGTCGAGCGCCGAGCAGGGCTCATCGAACAAGATCACGTCGGGGTTGAGCGCCAGCGTGCGCGCGATACACAGGCGCTGCTGCTGACCGCCCGAAAGCGCATAGGCGCTCTTATCGAGCTTGTCCTTGACCTCGTCCCACAGCGCCGCGCCGCGTAGGCTCTCCTCGACCATGCGGTCGAGCTCGTCGCGGTCGGTGATACCGTGGCGCTTGGGCGCAAACGTAATGTTGTCGCGGATGGACTTGCGAAACGGGTTGGGCTGCTGAAACACCATGCCAATGGAACGACGCAGCTCGTACGTGTTCTCGGTCTTGGTGTTCACGTTGCGCCCGCGGTAGTTGATCTCGCCCTCCACACGGCAACCGCGAATCTCGCGATTCATCAGGTTGAGGCTGCGCAAAAAGGTCGACTTACCGCAGCCCGAAGGCCCGATGAGCGCCGTGATCTCGCCCTTGTGAAAGTCGAGCGACGTGTCGTGCAGCGCATGGTGGTCGCCGTAGTACACGTTGACGTCCTTGGTGGAGAGCACGACCTCGTCGCTCACAGCTTTGCCGCTCACGCGAGCGTGCTTTTCGCTCTCCCCCACGCTCGACAGAAAGTCCTGGGTCTCGGACATGGCCGCCTCGGTTGCGGGCGTTTCATTCATCTCGCTCATTCGGCCGTCATCTTCCTTGCCAGTTGCTTGCCCACGATACGGGCGATTACGTTAAACAGCAGCACGCAGATCATCAGCAGTGCCGCGGTGCCCCAAACGATTTGCTGAGCCTCGGGGCTGCCCTCGCCGTAGATCTTGTAGATGTGCACGGCGAGCGACTCACCGGGGCGAAACACGTTCCAGGCGCACGTGGGGCTCGACAGGTTAAAGCTCAAGAAGTTGAGGCGAACCGGCGAGCTCATGCCCGAGGTAAAGAGCAGTGCTGCGGCCTCGCCAAACACGCGGCCGGCCGAAAGCACGATGCCGGTCACGATGGCGGGCATGGCCTCGGGAATCAGGATGTGCAGAGTGGCCTCCCAGCGGGTAAGGCCCATGGCCAGGCACGCGTCGCGCTGGGCCTGCGGCACGTCCTCGAGCGCCTGCTGAATCACGCGCACCAGGATCGGGATGTTGAACATGGTGAGCGCAACGGCGCCGGAAATAATGGAGTACTTCCACCCCAGCTGCACCGAGAACACCAGGAATCCGAACATGCCGACAACGATGGAAGGCAGCGAGGACAGCGTCTCGATGGCGGTGGAGGCGATGTCGCGGATGGGGCCGTCGGGTGCGTACTCGACCAGGAAGACCGCGCCGCCCAGGCTGATGGGCACCGAGATAACCAGAGTGATCAGCAGCAGGTAGAACGAGTCGAACAGCTGGTAGAGCACGCCGCCCTGGGTGCCGTTGGCGCGTGACGGCTCCGTGAGGAAGCCCGGCTGAAACAGCGTCGAGATGCCCTCGAACAGGATGTAGGCCACCATGGAAACGACGATGAGCATGACAATGGCGACGATTGCCGTCAACACGCCCGTGGCGATGCGGTCCTGTTTTTGGACACGCCCGAGTCTCGCCTCGTCGATATTGATGCGCGTGCTAGCCACGAGTCTTCGCCCCCTTGCGGCCAATGAGATGGATGATCAGGATGAAGATGAGGCTCATGCCCATCAGCAGCAGACCGAGTGCCCACAGGACGTCGTCCTGGGCCGAGCCCTCGGCATAGACCGCCATGGACGTGGTGAGCGTGGTCGTGATGGTCGAAGCCGGCGACAACAGCGACGTCGGCATGGCCTCGATGCCGCCGATGACCATGCGCACGGCGAGCGTCTCGCCAAAGGCGCGGGTCATCCCTAAGATGACCGCGGTCATGAGCGACGGCATGGCGGACTTGAGCACCACGTGCCAGATGGTCTGCCAGCGGGTATAGCCCAGCGCGAGCGAACCCTGACGGTAGCTGTCGGGCACGGCGCGCAGGCCGTCGACCGAAAGCGTGGTCATGGTCGGCAGGATCATGACGGCCAACACGATGGCGCCGGGCAGGATGCCCAGGCCCGTGTTCACGTGGAAGACGCTCTTCATAAGGCCGACGACCACATGAAAGCCGATCAGGCCAAAGACGACCGAGGGGATACCGGTCAAAAGCTCAATGAGCGGCTGGAAGACCTTGGAGCCAAACTTAGGCTGAATCTCGACCGCGAAGATGGCAGAGCCGATGGCGATGGGCAGCGCGATGAGCGTAGAGAGCACCATGACCGCAAACGAGGTGACAATCAGGGGCAGGGCGCCGGTATAGGGCAGGCCGTTTTCGGCCGTGTTGGCCAGGTCCCACTTGGTACCGGTGAAAAACTCGACGACCGAGACGCCATCCTTTACGAAAGCCGAGAGGCCCTTTTGGGCGACCATAAAGATGAGCGCGGCAACGACAAGCGTCACGAGCGCTACGCACGCGCCCGTGACGCCCAGGCCCACGTTCTCAAGGTCGCGCTTTGGCAGCTGTTTTGCCATTGCAAACCTTTCCGGGGGCGATTACTTATTTAGCGGAGACCTTGCCGCTGGCGTCCTTGACGACCTTCATGGCAGAGACGGGGATGAAGCCCTGCTCCTCGACGAGCTTGCCCTGGACGTCGTCGGAGAGCATGAAGTCCAGGAAGGCCTTGGTGGCCTCGTCGGCGTCCTTGGAGCAGTACATGTGCTCGGTCGCCCAGATCTTGAAGGAGTCGTCGGTGACATTCTTGCTCTTGGGCTCGACGCCCTCGACCTTAATGGCGTTGAACTTGGAGTCGTCGAAGTGCGAGAAGTCGAGGTAGGAGATGGCGTTGTCGGTGCTGGCCATCTGAGTCTGGACGTCGCCGGACTTGTCGAGCTCGGCGTCGCCCTTAAAGTCGACAGCCTCGTCGCCAAAGACAGCGGCCTCGAAGGTGGCGCGGGTGCCGGAGCCGGCCTTACGGTTGAGGACGACGATGGTGGCGTCGTCGCCGCCGACCTCCTTCCAGTTGGTGATCTGGCCGGAGAAGATGCCCTTGAGCTGCTCGAGGGACAGGTCGTCGACCTTGACGTTCTTGGAGACGACGGGGCCCATGCCCACGACGGCGACCTCGTGGTCGACGAGGTTCTTGACCTGGTCGGCCTCGAGCTTGGTCTCGGCGAAGACGTCGGAGTTACCGATGGTGACGGTGCCGGCGGCGACAGCGGTCAGGCCCTTGCCCGAACCGTTACCCGAACCGGAGATGGAGACGTCCGGGTTGGCGTCCATGAACTTCTCGGCAGCAGCCTCGACGAGGGCCTGGAACGAAGAGGCGCCGTCGTAGGTCACCTCGCCGGAGACGGACTCGGCAGCAGCAGTGGCGCTACCCTTGTCGGCGGCGTCGGAAGTGTTGGAGCCACCGCAGCCAACGAGGCCGAGACCGACGATGCTGGCAAGACCACCAGCGAGGCCGAGGAACTGACGACGAGAATAAGCCTGATCGAGCATGATCTTCCTTTCATACATGCGACTCGCGGGCACCCTGCCCGCTTTGCTGTTTGGAAAGATACGACCCCGATCGGGTGACGACCGCCTTATCTGCGGTTTCTTACGGTCATTTGATAGACCCTTACCGCAAGCGCGGCCCAGCCTTTACAAACGAATAACAATCCCCACCCCAACCATGGCACGCCTTTTACACCAATAAAAACGAAGTTGCGGTGAAATAGTTCCTGTTTGGCCATCAAATGGCCCATTCTAGGAACTATTCCACCGCAACTTATAGAAGCCCGGAGCCGAAGCACCGGGCTCGTGTATCCAAGCAAAATGTTGGGGTTTCCCAGGTGCCCGAGATTGCCCCGAAAGAGGAGCGCCGCGTACTTTGGTACGCAAGCGACGGTTTGAGGGGCAAGGTCGGGTGCCTGGGGAAGCCCTACAGTTCAAGTTCGTTGAGCCTCAGGATCGCCACGATATAGATCTTGAGCGCCTGCTTGAGCTGGTCCTCGTTGGCACACTCGTTGGGGCCGTGCATTTGGCCACCCCATGCGGGCAGCTCCAGGCCGGTCTCCTCGGGACCAAACGACACGGCGCGGGCAAAGTTGCGCGCGTACGTGCCGCCGCCCATAGCGAAGGGCTCGGCATGCTTGCCCGTAAACTCGTTATAGGTGTCGATAAGCGCCTTCACGGCCGGGTCGTCGGCCGAAACCGAGAACGGCACCTTGGCGCGGCCCACGCGATACGTCACGCCAAAGCGGCCCACGAGCGGCTCAAGCTGCTCGCACATGGTGTCGGCGCTCGTGCTGTCGGGGAAACGCACGTCGATGACCTGCTCAATGTGGCCATCCACCACACGGATGACGCCGGGGTTGCAGGTGAGCGGGCCAAACGCCGCGCTCGTCGCATCAATCCCCAGGCCGCGGCCATAGGCATCCGCATGCACAAAGGCCAGGAACTTGACGAACTCGTGCTCGGTAGGCGTCAGCAGGCGCTCGCCGCGGGCGCCAAACGCGTCCTCGGCCTCGCGCAGGTACGCCACGATGAGGCCAACGGCATTGATCGTTCCCTCGGGCATCGAGGCATGACCGCCAATGCCGTGGGCGAAAATCTGCGCATGCCCGTTATCGAGCGCTGTGATCTCCAGGCGGTCGGCGTTCTCGACCGGCGCCGGCAGTTCATCGGCGGCAATCGCAAGCTCACAGATAGACTGCGACGGAATAGCGTTGCTCGCCTCGGCACCGCCCCAGGACACAATGCGCCCGCCGTCGATCTTGGGGCTCACAAACGTCGCCCCGAACTGACCCTTCTCGGCATTGCAGACCGGGAACTCGGCATCGGGTGTAAACAGAAAGTCGGGGTCTGCATAGTTCTCCAGATAATGGTGAACGTCGGACATGCCCACTTCCTCATCGCAGCCCAGCAGCGCACGGAAGGTATAGCGCGGCACGATGCCGTGCTTGAGCAGATAGGCGCCGGCGTAGAGCGACAGCACGGCAGGACCCTTGTCGTCGATAACGCCGCGGCCGAGCAGCCAGCCCTCGCGACGCTCCATCGCAAACGGGTCGGTGTTCCAGCCAGGGCCGGCGGGGACCACGTCCACGTGGCAGATGGTCGCGAGCTGCTTGTCGCCGCGGCCCGGGATATCGGCAATGCCCACATAGCCCTCGTCGTCGCTCGTCTGGTAGCCGAGCTTTTGCGCAATGCCGAGTGCGCAATCGAGCGCGTCACGGACCGGGCGGCCAAACGGCGCGCCGGGCTCCGCATCGGCAGAAACCGCCACGGACGGATAACTCACCAGCTGCGCAATATCGGCGACGACATCCTCCCAGACCTCGTCGACGTACTCGGTAACGCTCTGCTCCACCTGATTCATGGACGACCTCCTTAGCAATGAGGGGCGAGCGTGCCCGCCCCTCACATCACATACTTATATAGCGAAAAGTTTAGCAAGCTCGGCCACCGAGTGCACCACCGCATCGGCGCCCGCGGCCTCGTGCTCCCCCGGCGCCGCCGCGCCCGAATAGATGCCGATACATGGCACGTCCATCGCGTGCGCGCCCTCGACGTCGTTAAAGCGGTCGCCGATCATCACGGCCTCGTCGGCAGTCGCGCCCAGGGCCGCCAGCGCATCGCGGACCGAATCGGCCTTGGTCTCACGCCCACGCGGCGGATTCATGCCAACCACGGCTTCGAACTGGCAAAGCCCAAGCTCACGCACCATGTCGATGCACTTCGCCTCCATGCGCGACGTCGCCACGGCCATACGCTTGCCCTGGGCGGCCAACCCATCCAGCAGCTCGGGGATCCCATCGAACACGGGGTACTCTTCCGGTCCCAGCTCATCAAAAAAGGCACGGTACTCGTCGGCCACCACAAGCGACTCCTCGCGCGTAAAGCCGTAAAAGTCGTGGAAGCTCTTCCACAGGGGCGGCCCGATCATGCGGCGCAGGTCACCCATCTGCGCCTCAGAAAACCCGCGCGCAGCCAGCGTCTTGCGCGTCGAGGTCATCACCGCCCGGCCCGTATCTGCCACCGTGCCGTCAAAATCGAACAGTACAATCGGCCGTCTGCATATCTCCAGCGCCTCCATCGGCATCCCTCTTCCCCAGTTGGTGATTTCCACACTTACACTTCAAACTGTTGACTATTCAACAATTAAAGCTGGCAATGTGGAACGACTCCACTATACTTGTCGCACTTTGCTCTCAGAAGGCGGCGCGCAAGCGCCCCAACGAAAGGTGCAATTATGTCTTTTGCCATCATAACCGACTCCACGTCGGACATCTCCCCCGCCCGCGCCCAAGAGCTCGGCATTTACGTGATTCCGCTGCATGTGATTATCGAGGGCGAGGACCTGCTCGACCAGGTGCAGATTACCGCCGAGGAGTACGTCGCCCGCATGGCCGGCTCCGAGCAGCTGCCGCACACCTCGCAGCCGAGCGCCGGCGAGTTCAAGGCGCTCTTTGACCGCGTGCTCGCCAACGGCCACGACAGCGCCATCTTTATCTCGCTATGCAGCGAGTGGTCTGCCTGCTACGCCAACGCGTGCCAGGTGGCCGATACCCACGAGCTCGACGTGCGCTGCATCGACTCGCGCACCGGCTCGGGCGCCGAGGGCCTGCTGGTGGAGTACGCGCTGGCAATGCGCGAGGACGGCCGCAGCCTGGACGAGACCGAGGCGCAGATCCGCGCGACGCTGCCCGACGCCCACCTGCTGCTGATTCCCCGCACGCTCGAGAACCTCGTTAAGAACGGCCGCGCGCCTAAGCTCGCCGGCCAGCTCACGCAGATGCTCAACATTCGCCTGGCCGTTTCGCCGGAGTGGAAATCGGGCGAGATCAAGGCCGTCAATAAGGGCCGCGGCGCCAAGCGCATCGTCGCCAACACCATGGCCGACTGCCTCGCATTTTTGGCCGAACATCCAGGCTCCAGCGTGCGTGTGCTCACGACCGGCGCCGCCGAGGAGCAAGAGCTCGTCAACCAGGCGCTCGCGGGCCAGGACTACGCCGACGCCGGCACCGGCCCCATCGGCTGCACCATCGCCACCCACGTAGGCATCGACGCCATAGCAATCAGCTACTGCCCCCGCTACCAGCCCATCCACTAGGGGCACCTTTACCACTTGCGGTGAAATAGGGACTGTTTTTGGCTTATCAGCCACAAATCAATCCCTATTCCACCGCAACTTTATTGCCGCGCGCTACCCACATACAAGATATTGCTGGCGATTGGCGCGTTCCCAGCTGTTTGGGGAGCTTTGATTGGCCCAACGATACCCAGTGGGCAAAAAATGGCAAATATGAGTACTGTCACAATTTTAGTAACAGCAAAATCTAGCTGAAATTGCCCGCTTTCACCGATTTCAAGCGCCATAAAGCCCCGAATCGTCGTGGTAAGGGGGTTAGAAATATCTAATCTCAGCCAATTGGTCTTAAATACTTTCCAAATGATATGGTACTAGCCAGGCAACAGTACTCATATTTGCCATTTTTTGCCCACCGGGTTCGGATGAAGCCCGCTCTTTACGCCTCCGGCTGCCCACATAACCGCAAATCCTGATTACCAAGGGCCGTCGCGCGCCTTGGCATCGACCGAAAGCCACTCGCGGAGCAATCCCTCACCATTAGCGAACTTGAATCGAAATTATATATCCCAAGAAGTCGCAATGCCGTACCCTCGTCTCAGCAACTCCAACACAAGAATGGTATTCAAATGGGCAACACCATGCATCAATACGCCCTCTTTGGGACCGCACAATTTAAATACGATCAGACGATTGCGCACACCGCAGACCCACACCGACAAATCGTCATTTGCAACAACGGTTCAGACGTACGCTACGCCACACTTGAAGAGTGGGAAGAAGCCGGCGCTTTGTTCGATGAACGAGCACAAATCGAGGGCATCGTCACCAGTGCGAGCCCAGCACGTGACAAACTCGAGCTCTTTCGCAGCCTCTTTACCGGGCGTAAAGATGTTTACGCTCATGGATATCGCAGAAAAGACGGGGGCATCGGCTATACGCCCGCTTGCGCAAACGAGTGGAAGCCGGGAATTTGTCCCAAAGTAGCCCATCAAAAAGTCAAATGCGCAGAATGCCACAATCGCGTCTTCCCCGAATTAAGCGATGCCGCAATCATTGCTCACTTTAAAGGCAACGATGACCGGTTCCGCGATGTCCTCGGGCAATATGTACTCGACAAGAACTGCAATACGAAAGTTCTCGTCATCGATTTTGACAAAGCAGACTGGAAAGAGGCAACAAATGTCGTACGGCTTGTTGCAAAACGACGGAACATTAACGCCGCCGTCGAGCGCTCAAGGTCCGGCAACGGCGCACACATCTGGTTTTTCTTTCTCGAGCCAATCAGCGCAAAGGCTGCCAGAGAGTTTGGAAGTTGCCTTATAACCGAAGCTGCGGCGCTTAATAAGACAATCACGTTCGAGGCCTTTGATCGAATGCTACCCGCTCAGGACACTATTCCCGATGGAGGTTTTGGAAACCTCATCGCACTTCCCTTTCAAGGCAAGGCACAACGTGAAGGAAACAGCGTATTTGTAGACGAACAATTCGAGCCCTTTCCCGACCAATGGCTTTATCTGTCGCAAGTCCAGCTGATTCCGCGCTCGACAGTGCAAAATCTGATCGAGACCACTGGGGACAACCCACACGGGCTAGCAACAGTTACGGTCGCAAACAAGACCAAACGATATGCCCAAAAACCACGAAAGCGGCTACCGCTCACATCGCGGGACTTTCCTTCATCGCTGCCCGTCACGCAAGCCGATATGCTCTACATCCCCGAAAAGTCTCTGAGTCCTGCAGCTCAAATGGAAATCCGCGGGCTCGCAACATTCGCCAACCCAGAATTCTATCGAGCACAAGCCATGCATCAATCGGTATTCGGTAAACCGCGACTTATAGACCTCAGCGAACTGAGAGATGGTTATGTTGCGATTCCCCGGGGCTGCAAAACTCAGCTTGAGCAGCTGCTCCGAGAAACCGGCGTTACTGCCCACTATTCAGACGAACGCAAATCCGGCAATCAAATTGTGATGACATTTAAAGGCGTCCTTCGCCCTGAACAGCAAATCGCCGCTGAGCAGCTACTTGGATACGAAGATGGAATCATGTCCGCGCCGACAGGCTTCGGTAAAACAGTCATTGGGGCTTACCTTATTGCCGCCATTGGCCTTCCAACGCTTGTCATCGTTCCCAAGACCGCGCTCATAGCTCAATGGAGATCTCAGCTCGAGCAGTTCCTCGACATTACGGACAACAGAGAACCCGTCCGAACTCCAAAAGGACGAATCAGCAAAAGACAGCCTCCGGTCATCGGACAAATAGGAGGGGGCAAAAACCGCCGTAAGTGGCCTCGTCGACGTCGCTTCGTTTCAATCGCTGTCTGGCAAAGACCGCCAAACCGGAGAGCCGATAGCCAAGCAGCTCGTTCGCAATTACGGTCTCATTATCTGCGACGAATGTCACCATGCCGCCGCGCCACAGCTCGAGCTTGTTCTCAAGTCTGCCCCGGCCAAATACGTATACGGCCTTTCCGCGACGCCCGAGCGCTCCGACGGTCTCACGCGGGCGCTCTTTATGCTCTGCGGCCCACTTCGCTATGTCATAGATCCAAAAAAGCAAGCAATCCAGCAGGGCATCCATCGCATCGTACGGCCTCGTTTTACCGGAATTCGACTACCCGCCTACGAGCCGGGCGCAAGCTTCAATCAGATTCTCGACCTGCTGTGCGCGCATGCAGCTAGAAACGAATTGATTGTCAACGACGCTCTTGAAGCTGCGTCAAACGGTCGGCATCCGCTCGTGCTGTCTAAAAGGAAAAAGCATGCCGAGGAGCTGTTCAGGCTGCTTAAAGACCGAGGACACGAACCCATTCTCCTGACCGGGGAAATCGACGCCAAAGAAAGAAAAGCGATACTGAACAGTCTTCCCTGCTTCGAACACGAACATCGAATCATCGTCGCCACCGAAAGCCTTCTGGGCGAGGGCTTCGATCTGTCCTACCTTGACACTCTCCTCATTGCCACGCCGATATCGTGGGACGGCAGCATCACGCAGCAGGCGGGCAGGCTGCATAGAAGTCACGAGGGCAAGCGGCGGGTTGAGATATTCGACTACGTTGACCTGTCGATACCCATGCTCGCCCGAATGTACCAGAAAAGACTCAAGACCTACGCCAAGCTCGGGTACGAGGTTTATGTAGCGAAAGACGCCAGCCAAGCCGAGGCAAACATTCTAATTGACTCTTCGCATTTCCTTGAGACCCTAAACAAAGATATCGTCAATGCCACGAAGAACGTTTTCATCGCCGCCCCCTATGCATCTTCCGCATGCCTTACGAAACTCAAGGATTCACTCACCAGCTCCATGACTCGAGGAATTAGCATTGAGATAATCGTTGCCTCAACTCCGCGCGATGACGCGAAGGCGGTCTTTGCCGAAATGGGCATCGACTATTCCGTCAAAACTGAAGGGCGTTTGTGCGCGGCAGTGATTGACGAGGAAACCGTCTGGTACGGAACCATTCCATTACTGGCTTTTCCCAAGAATGAGGATTGCAGCATTCGTTTCAAAAGCAGCGAAGTTGCCGCCGAGCTTTTGGACGAAATCCAGCGAAGAGGAGAACCGAAAGCTGCATCAACAAGCGGGACATCCCCATCACTTGCGGTGAAATAGGGACTGTTTTTGGCTTATCAGCCGCAAATCAATCCCTATTCCACCGCAATTTAAAATCGAGTGGCTAGCTCAGTGGGCCCTGGAACAGTTCTTGATGCGAACCCATTCTTACAAGTCGGATCACTGGATTAGTTTTGTGCGGCAGGTAGAGAACGACCACGTCGACCAGGCCGTCGGATAGATGGAAATCGATGTGACCGTTGTAGTTGCCGCCCGGGTTGGAGAGCTCGTGGGCGCCATATTCCGCGGGAAGCGAGCCGTGAGCTGCAAGCTCTGCGACTGCCGCCTTAAACTCGGTCTTTAGCCGCGGATGGATGCGCATCGTCCGTTTATAATCCGCCTTAAACTGAGCCTCGACTTTAATCTCAAACATCGCTAGTCCTCATCGAGGAACGACATCAGATTGTCCACGTTGTCGAACGACGGACTGTCGTCTGGCAGAATCCCCAGCTCATGGGCCTCGGCGATTACCATGGCGCGCCTCGTCGCCTCGTTGGGCACTTCGGATCGACCAACAATCTCAAAAGGAATCTTTCGTTGATTTACCAGCTGCCGAACAGCAAGGTTGAGATACGAATTGAGACTCAGGCCAACCGAATCCAAGAACTCAGTCGCCTGTTCCTTGAGCCCCTCTTCGATGCGAATCGTCGTGGGCTTAACCGTTGCAGTAGACATATGCGACCTCCTCGCCTCGTCTTTTGCATCAGTATACCCAGTTTAGATGGCAGATTGATGTTAAATAACATCAATCTGCCATTCTCATTACTACAACAACAGGCACGCTCGCCCTACATCAGCCCGCTCAGGGCAATGTCGACGGCCTCGTTGAGGTCGTCGGTGATGTGCACAAGCTCCGGATCGAGCGGGCTAATCATACCGGCGTCCATCACCGGGCCGTTGAGCCAGTCGAACAGGCCCTGCCAGTACTCGGTGCCCACCAGCACGAGCGGCATGCGCTTGACCTTGTGCGTCTGTACCAGCGTGAGCACCTCGAACATCTCGTCGAGCGTGCCAAAGCCGCCGGGGAACACGATGGCGCCCGAGCTGTATTTGACGAACATAGTCTTGCGCACAAAGAAGTAGCGGAAATCCATGCCCAGGTTCACGTATTTGTTGAGCCCCTGCTCGTGCGGCAGCTCAATACCCAGACCGACCGATTTGCCGTTGGCACTCGCCGCTCCCCTGTTGGCCGCCTCCATAATACCGGGACCGCCACCGGTGATAACCGCCACGCCGCGCTGCGCGATCTTGCGCCCGACGGTGCGCGCTGCCTTGTAAAGCGGGTCGGTCTTGGGCGTGCGGGCGCTACCGAAGATGGTCACCGCAGGTCCAAGCTCGGCAAGTGCGCCAAAGCCATCGACAAACTCTGCCTGAATGCGCAGCACGCGCCAGGGGTCGGCATGCAGCCAATCGGTCGAGTCCTCGGGCGCTAGCAGATTGGCGTACGTATTGTCCTTAGGAATCATGGGGCCACGCATGACCACGGGTCCGCGGCGGTACGTCTCGTCGTAGGCGGGCTCGCCCTCGACATTTTCGTTCTTAATCATGGGTACCCCTATCGAGAAAAAGAAAAACGGGCGGGGCCGACGCCATGCGCCAAACACCCGCTCGAACATCAACTATTCGGTATGGTACCCACGATGCATCATGTACTTGCAAGCTATCGGTCAGCGGTCGCGCAGACGGTGTTAGCGAACGTGACGAACGGCCGGCGCTCGCCCCTTGCCGTTGCCCGCGCTCTGCAAGTGCCCGCGCCGCTCTTAGTAGTCCACCGCCGCAGGACTGTTCATCCAGTCGCTCACAAACGCGCCGTAACGGCCCTCGATAATGGCCTGGCGAGCACGCTGCATAAGGTTGAGCAGGTAGTAGATGTTGTGCATCGAAAGCAGGATGCCGCCGAGCATCTCCTTCTGCGTGACCATGTGGCGGATGAGCGCGCGGCTGTAGCCGCCCGTGCACACCGGGCAGGTACAGGTGGGATCGATGGGACCGTCGTCGTGAGCAAAACGCGCGTTGCGGAAGTTGAGGCGACCCTCGCTGGAAAACGCCGTGCCCATGCGGCCGGTGCGCGTCGGCAACACGCAGTCGAACATATCGATGCCCACGCCCACACCGCGCACGAGCGTGGTGGGGTTGCCGACGCCCATCAGATAGCGCGGCTTGTGCTTGGGCATGTACTCGGAAGCCAGCGGCGCCAGCGTCTCGAACATGGTCTCGTGGTCCTCGCCCACCGAGTAGCCACCAATGCCGTAACCCGGAAAATCGCCGCACTCCTCCAGATGGCGCAGCGAGCGCAGGCGCAGATCCAGGTGCATGCCGCCCTGAACGATGCCAAAAAGTGCCTGGTCATCGCGGGTATGGGCCTTGTAGCAGCGCTCGGCCCACATACTCGACAGCTCCACGGCGCGCTCGACGTAGGCGCGCGTGGCGGGATAGCCGGGGCATTGGTCGAGCTGCATGCAGATGTCGGAGCCGAGCTTCATGGCGATTTCCATGTTGTCCTCGGGCGTCCAGAACACGTGGCGGCCGTCGTAATCGTTGACGATAAAGCGCACGCCCTCGTCGGTGAGCTTGACGGCATCGTTATGGCTAAAGACCTGAAAACCGCCCGAGTCAGTGAGGATGGGGCCGTGCCAGTTCATAAACTTGTGCAGTCCGCCCAGCTCGGCGATGGTGTCCTCGCCGGGACGCATGGACAGGTGGTAGGTGTTGGCGAGCACGATCTGCGCACCGAGCTGCTTGACAGTCTCGGTGGGGATGCCTTTGACGTTTGCCTTGGTGCCCACGGGCATAAAGATCGGCGTCTCGATGTCGCCGTGCGGGGTGTGCAGCACGCCGGCGCGCGCGTGCGTGGTCGGGTCCTCGGCGATCAGGTCGAATTTAAAGAGGCTCTGGTCCATAAACTGGAACTCCTTGGTTGCGGTTCATACGCAGACCATTATACGAGCAACCCGCAAGGAGCACCGACTCGACAGAAACTGGTGCGAGAGGCGGCGTGGCGGGGACACGACAAGGGCACGGCAAATGAGCGTGGATAATCTCCCACTTTTGCCCAAAACACAGGCCAAAAACGGGAGATTATCCACGCTCATTTTGCGAGTAGTCGTTGGGACGTTCTTAAACGACTAGTCAAACAAGAACGTCCCCAATGACTATGGGAAGGCTTTTTACTAACCACGGAAACGCCGATGTTTTGGCACCGACAGCGAAAACCCGCCAGAGCGAGCAAGGTGCCTTGAAACAAGAAGGTGTCGCAGGTTGAGCATAAGTCAGCGAGCGGGTCGCATTTGAGACAAGGTGACGTGAAACGAAAGGGCGCTGACCTTCTGGTCGCGCCCTTGAAGTTGAACGTCAGATTGTCCAAATGCGGCCCGCGCAGCGTCGGCCCGTTACGGCGTTTGGTAAAACGCCGTAACAATTAAGGACGCTGGCCCATGCCGCCCTCGAGGGTGACGGTCTCGCCGTTCATGTACTTAAAGTCGGGGCCGCAGAGCTGAACGACCACGCGGCCGATCTCCTTCTCGACGTCGCCGTAGTGGCCCGCCGGCGGCATGTGGACGTTGGCCTTGAACGCCTCGGGATAAGCATCCTGGAAGTTCTCGAGCGCAGCGGTCCAAGCAAGCGGACACACGATGTTGACGTTGATGCCGTCCTTGCCCCACTCATTGGCGGCGACGCGAGTCAGACCACGGATGCCCTCCTTGGCAGCGGCATAACTGCACTGACCATAGTTGCCAAACAGGCCGGCGCCCGAGGCAAAGTTGACCACGGAGCCCTTGGTCTCCTTCAGGTGCGGATAGGCCTTCTGCATGTACAGATAGGTGGCATACAGGCCAGAGTAAATGGCCAGGTTAAACTGATCCATGGTGTGGTCGGCAATGGTCACGCCCGAGGCGCTTGCCTGAGCGTTGTTGACGACGGCGTCGATGCGGCCGAACTCCTCAATCGCCTTGTCGATAACGTTCTGCACGACGGCCTCGTTGTCCTGGCCGGCGGAGACATCGGCCTGAACAGGAAGAACCTTGACGCCGTACTCAGCCTCAAGAGACTCCTTGGCGGCCTCGAGCTTGGCGACGTTGCGGCCGGTGATGACGAGGTTCGCGCCCTCCTTGGCAAAGGCGATATCGATGCCGTAGCCGATGGAGCCAGCGGAGCCGTCCTTGAGCGTGGCCTTGCCGCCGCCGGTAACGATCACGGTCTTACCAGTGAAAAGTCCCATACGAAGTCCTTTCAAATCGCGACGGGCCTGCCCGTCGACTGCGCGCATCCAACTTCACGCGCCAAAAGCTGAAATGCAACTTTAGCGGGTTCAAGTGAAAAATAAAGCCCATGGCAGGCGAACGGTGCAACGTCTTTCGGCGAAGGGAATGTCAAGTAAAAAATGGATAGAGCGGCCGAGTTTTTGCTAACGCAACGAGTCATCGAACACGTTTTGAAACTTTGCTGCGGGGCGCGGGATGTCGGCGCGAGACTTTATCATAGGGTGACGAACAACGATGAGGAGCACATGCCTATGACAGACGAGCTGGACCCCCAGACTCAACAGCATATTGATGATTCAGCAGACGTCGCCGCAGATACTGACGCTGCGACCTGCAATGATACCGACATCGACGACGCCACTCTGGATAACGGCGCTGCGACGGAAATCCCTGCGGCCGAAGATGCCGACGAGCAAAACGACGATTCGGCCGCTCAGGACGACGCCCCCGAAAAGGACGCCGCTCCGCAAGCAGCGGGCCCCATCGAGGTGTCTTCGGAAGAAGAGCTCGACGCCGTCATGGACTCCATGATGGATGCCGTCAAAGCGATGAAGGACGCTGTCGCCGATGCCGATGTCGACGCCGAGGATGAGGAAGCCGCCGAGGCCGCCTCGACGTTTGTGCCCGGCGAGACCCCGGTTGCCGACCAGGGCAGCACTATGCCCTCGTTTCTGCAGCTCGAGCATCCCACGATTGGCGCGGACGCCGTCGACCCGCATGCAGCGGGCTTTTCCGTGATCGAAGGCGGCACCGGCAATATCGCCGCGCCGCAGACTGCCGATACGAATGCCGCCGAGGCCGCGCACCCGACCACCTCGCATGCCCCCGCCACGAGCCGCGACCTGGGGAGCGCCGTCTCAAACACCGCTAACGCCGTGGGCACTTTTATCGCCCAGGGCGCGTCGGCCATGCGCGAGATGAACGCCGCCAAGAAGGCACTCGCCGATGCCCGCGCCCACCTGTCCGAGCTTGAGCAGCGCATCGCCGACCAGGCAGAGGAGCTCGAGACGCGCCAGGACATCGCAGGCCGCTACGATCAGATCATCGCCGACCAGCGCCAGGCAATCGCCACGGCACAAAAGACCGCTGCGGCAGCTGAAATTACCCGTGATGCCCATGCCGCCAAAGCGACGGAGCTCAAGGGCCAGCTCGAGCAAATGAAGGCAGAAGACGATGCGACCGAGCTCCGCCTGAAGGCTGCACTCGACGCCGTGGAAGCCCGCGAGGCGAGTTCACGCGAGACCGGCAACCGCCTGGTTCGTCGACTCGAAGATTCCAAGCGCATCCGCGACAAAGTGAAGGCTGAGCGCGATACCGGTGTCGCCGCCGCACGACAAACTGCCGATGCTACGCGCGCACAGCTCGAGACCTTGCGTCGCGAGTATGCCGAGCTGCAGCGCAACCCTTCGGCAAATCCCGCCAATTACACCGTGCGCACCAGCGAGTTGTCTATGCAAATCTCCGACGCTGCCGACGCCCTCCGCAAGGCCGAGGAAGACATTCCGCGCGTGACCGCCGATCTTGAGCATTCACTTGCCGCCGCCGAGCAGGCCGTCGAGCAGGCACAGGCCCCCATCGCCGACGCTAAACGCGCACACCAGGCCGTAACGGCCGAGGCAGATGCCGCGCGCGACGAGCTGCAGTCCGCAAAAACTGCCGCCGCGACGCGCCAGCGCGAGCTGCGCGAAAAGATCGCCACGCAGGACAAGGCACGCCGCGAGCAAGAGCAGGCCATCGCAAACGCCCGAGCAGATGCCGCGCATGCGCAGTCGATTATCGAGCGGGCGACCGAGGTGCACGACCATCCCGAAATCACCGAATCGCTCGCCGGATCCTTGGCACGCGACAAGGCCGAGCATACCGAGACCGAGCGCGAAGTTGCCCAACTCGAGGCCGCCGAAGTCGACGTGCGCAAGCGAACCCGCGACTCACGCGTCAAATTCACCGGAGCCATCGCCTGCATCATCGCCGCAGTCCTCGTACTCATCGCAATCTGGCTGTTCATGAGCAAGTAAGCCAGTTGCCAAAAACAGCCCAACGCAGTTGCGGTGAGATAGTTCCTGTTTAGCCCTCAAAAAGGCCAATTCAAGAACTATCTCACCGCAACTTATTTAAATCGGCGCAAGGCAACCTATCCCTCTTGCACCAATCTCTTGACATAAGGACTGTCCCCAAGTGCCGACACAAAAGGAACGTCCCCAAATGCCAAGTGAACCACGGCAACGACAATGTTTTGGCAACGACAGCGAGCGGGTCGCATTTGAGACAAGGTGACGTGAAACGAAAGGGCGCTGACCTTCTGGTCGCGCCCTTGAAGTTGAACGTCAGATTGTCCAAATGCGGCCCGCGCAGCGTCGACCGGTCCGCCGTTCGGTAGAACGGCGGAACCCCCGATTGCCGCTTAGGGGCGTTTGCAGCGTCGGCCGGTTACGGCGTTTGTAAAACGCCGTAACCTACAAAATGAGCATCGCGTCGCCAAAGCTGAAGAAGCGGTAGCGCTCTTCGATGGCGGCGGCGTAGGCATCCATGATCTGGTCGCGGGTGGCGAGCGCACTCACGAGCATCATGAGCGTGGAGCGCGGCACGTGGAAGTTCGTGATGAGCGCATCGACCACGTGATAGGTCGAACCGGGCATGAGGTAGAGCTGCGTCGTGGCGTTCTCGCGCACCACGATGTCACCGCGACCGAGCGTGTCGGCCCCGTCCTCACGACCCTCAAAATAGCGCGCCGTCACGGCCGGATCGGACACCGGCGCGTCCGCGTCAAACGCGCTCTCGAGTGAGCGCACCGCGGTGGTACCAACGGCGATCACGCGATGCCCCTCGGCCTTCGCCTTATGCACGGCATCGACCACCTCCTGCGACACGTGGTAGCGCTCGGTGTGCATCACGTGCTGCGTGGGGTCATCCTCCTCCACCAAACGGAAGGTATCGATGCCGACCTCGAGCTCGACGGCGGCAAACTTCGCACCCTTGGCCTCAATAGCGGCCATGAGCTCGGGCGTGAAGTGCAGGCCCGCCGTGGGAGCAGCGGCCGAATGCTCCTCCTTCATGGCGTAGACGGTCTGATACTTCTCGGGATCGCCCTCGTAATCGGTAATGTAGGGCGGCAGCGGCACGTGACCGGCGGCGTGAATGGCCTCGTCGAGCGTGCGCGGCTCGCCGGCGGCATTGCAACCGGCCGGCTCAAAGCGCACCAGGCGGCCACCGCGGCTATCGGTGACAAAGTCGATGACCTCAGCTGTCAACACCACGGGCGCGCCCTCGGGCGCATGTGCGCCACCGGCGCGATACTCAATCTGAGCACCGGGCTTTAGGCGCTTGCCCGGCTTGACCAGGCACTCCCAAACGTGACCCAGTGGGTCAACATCCTCGCGGCGCTTGAGCAGCAGCGTCTCGACCACGCCACCCGAGCCCGACTTGCGACCGATCAGGCGGGCCGGCATCACGCGCGTCTTGTTGATGACGAGCACATCGCCCGGCTCGATATAGTCGATGATGTCGCGGAAGATGCGGTGCTCGACGGTGCCGCCATGCTCCAGCGGCGTTCCTGCCTGGGAGCCTTTGCGATCCACCACCAGCAGGCGGCAGGAGTCACGCGGCTCGGCAGGAGCCTGGGCAATCAGTTCCTCAGGAAGGTTATAGTCAAAATCATCGGTACGCATAGACACGTCGGATTCTCCTTATATAGCTAAAGTCCGCTCTACATCCTAGCAGGCTAACGTCCCAAATGAACTACTTTTTGGCGGCTTTACGCTCGTCGCGGATGCGGGCGCGGTCCATGGCCGCCTCGACAGCCGAGAAGCGGCAACCACAGTAGTTCTGCCGATACATGCCAAGCTCGCGCGAACGACGCGTGGCCTCGGGGTAATACGGGCGAAAATCGCGAATGACCGGGTTGAGCCCATGTGCCGCTGCCAAGCGCTCAAGCACGTCATTACAGGTCTCGAACAGCTGATACGGCGAGACGGCGAGCGTCGTACCCACATATTCGAACCCGCGATCCTGGGCCACACGGCATGCCTCGGCCAGACGCAAGGCATAGCACGCACGACAGCGACGGGGTCGATCGGCGCCCAACGGGGCCACACCGGCCTCCCAGCGCTCGCGGTCCTCGCCTGCCTCGATAAGCTCGATGTCGCCATCAGCACACCACCGGCGCAGTTCGTCCAGGCGGCGCTGCCATTCATCGCGCGGTTGAATATTGGGGTTGGTCCAGCAAATCGTGGGCTCAAACCCTTCCTCGCGCAGCAGGCGAACCGGCTCAAGCGAGCACGGCGCACAGCAAGCATGCAGCAGCAACGGCTTCATGGACATCTCCTCCCCCGCAATAAGTAGTCTTTTTGGGACGGGGCTATTTTGACTACTTTTGACGTAAAGCAGTCGCAATGCCTATCTCAACAGAAAAGTAGTCAAAATAGCCCCGTCCCAAAAAGACTACTGACCAAAAAAGCGGACGCCAAAGGATGTGTCCTCGCAGGCGACGATACGGCGGTCGCGCAGGATGGTCCGCACGTAATACCAATCGCCCACACAACCCGACAAATGCAAGCCTGCCGCCAGATAGCACAGCAGCGGATAGCCCGAGAACGCAAACCCCAAGGCAAACGCCGCCGTCAAAACAACCGTCGGCGCCAGGCAAATCGCCATATACCGCGCACGCGAATACACCACGCCCTCGGCGCAGGCATAAATCATCGCCGTCTCGCGGTTCGCCCCAAAGGTCACACGCGCGTCCGCAGGCGCCAGCACTTTAAATAGCACCGCATGCACCAGCTCATGGACACAAAACGACGTAGCAGAGACGACCGCCAAGCCGACTATCCAGCCCAAGACGGCCATCCAGCCGCCCGCGTCGGCCGCATCCAGGTCCGCGGGCCCGCCCAGCAGCATAAACACCGGCACCAGGCACATGGCAAATGCGCCAAGCACTGCCATCCCCCACACAAAGCAGGCGTGCAGAAAAACCTCGTCCTCAAACGCATGTATGTTGGAAATCTCATTCATAGCATCTTAGGATAGCGCCCCTGCCACGTACCCGTCCGCATGTGCGATAATGTCGAACGATATGCACGAATTGACCACCGCGTCGCCGAGCCCCGCGCCCGGCCGCGCTCTCACCATATGCGAAGGAGTCCCATGGCATCCAAATACTCCATGAACGACCGTCCCAGCTGGCCTCGCCGCGCCATCGTTACCGCCGGCGAGCCCTACGGCAACAAGGGCCTGCACTTTGGCCACGTTGGTGGCGTCTTTGTCCCGGCCGACTTCTTCGCCCGCTTCCTGCGCGACCGCCTGGGCCGCGAGAACGTCATCTTCACCTCGGGCACTGACTGCTACGGCTCGCCCATCATGGAGAGCTACCGCAAGCTCAAGGAGAACGAGGGCTACGACAAGTCCATCGGCGAATATGTCGAGTCCAATCACTCCCGCCAGGCCGCGACCCTCAACAACTACAACATCAGCTGCGACATCTACGGCGGCTCGGGCCTTGAGCCGGCTGCGCAGATTCACAACGAGGTGACCGCGGAGATTATCAAGCGCCTGCACGAGCAGGGCACCATCTCCAAGCGCTCCACGCTGCAGTTCTACGACGCCAAGGCCGGCACGTTCCTCAACGGTCGCCAGGTGATCGGCCGCTGCCCCATCCAAGGTTGCAAGTCCGAGAAGGCCTATGCCGACGAGTGCGACCTGGGTCACCAGTTTGAGCCCGAGGAGCTTATCGCGCCCAAGAGCCAGCTCACCGGCGAGGTGCCCGAGCTGCGCCCGGTCGACAACCTCTACTTCGACCTGCCGGCCTACCTCGACTTTATGAAGACCTACACCGCCAAGCTCGCCCAGAACCCGCAGGTTCGCTCCGTGGTCTCCAAGACCATGGAGGAGTGGCTGCTGCCGGCACAGCTCTACATCCAGAACAAGTTCCGCGAGGCCTTCGACGCCGTCGAGGACCAGCTCCCCGAGCACACCGTACTGGAGCCCGAGGGCAACAAGAGCAGCTTTACCGTCACCTTCCCCAGCTGGAAGGAACGCGACGACGCCCACGCGGTGCTCGCCAACGGCGGCGTGCGCTTCCGCAGCGGCAAGGCGCTCGTGCCCTTCCGCATCACCGGCAACATCGACTGGGGCGTCCCGGTGCCTCAGGTCGACGGCGTCTCCGACGTCACCTGCTGGTGCTGGCCCGAGAGCCTGTGGGCGCCCATCAGCTACACCCGCACCGTGCTCGCGCGCGACGCCAAGGCCGCCGGCGTGACCGAGGGCGTCGCCGCCCAGGATGCCGCCCTCATGGGCGAGCCCGCCGCCGATTCCACGCAGGTACCCGCACCCACCTACCAGCACAGCTCGCTCGACTGGCGCGACTGGTGGTGCTCGGACGACGCACAGATCTACCAGTTCATCGGCCAGGACAACATCTACTTCTACTGCATCGCGCAGACCGCCATGTGGGAGGCCCTGGGCTGGGACCTCACGCAGAGCACCGTCAGCGCCTGCTACCACCTGCTCTACATGGGCAAAAAGGCCAGCTCGTCCTCGCAGACGCCTCCCCCGCCGGCAGACGACCTGCTCAACCACTACACCTGCGAGCAGATGCGTGCGCATTGGCTGTCGCTCGGCCTGTCCGAGAAGCCGGTGAGCTTTAGCCCCAAGGCATACGACACGCGCGTGACCGGTAAGGACAAGGACGGCAACGAGGTGCGCGCCTGCGACGACAAGCGCGTCATCGACCCGGCCCTCAAGGAGAGCGCCCTTTTGACCGGCGTGTTCAACCGCCTGGCCCGCAGCTGCTTCTACGGCGTCGCCGTCAAGGAGGGCGACGAGAGCCCGTACCGCAACGGCTGCATTCCCGCCGGCGCCGCTTCTGACGCCGTGGTCGAGGCAGCCGAGCAGGCAGCCCTCGCCTTTGAGCAGGCCATGTACAAGTTCGAGACGCACCGCGCGCTCGCCGTGTGCGACGACTACCTGCGCGCCGCCAACAAGCGCTGGAGCGACGCCTCCAAGGCCGCCAACAAGCTCGAGGGCGAGCCGGCCAATGCCGCGATGACGCAGGCCCTCGTTGATGCCTTCACCGAGCTGCGCGTAGCGACCGTCCTGATGCACGGTATTGTGCCGGCTGGCTGCGAGCTCATCTGCGAGTACTTCGACGTCGATCCGGTCGCCTTCTTTAGCTGGGATAACATCTTCGCCTCCACAGACGAGTTTGTGGAGAGCCTGGGCGAGAAGCCCGGCGAGCACCGCGTGAAGCCGCTGCCCCCGCGCTTCGACTTCTTCAGCAAGCACGAGAGCCAGTACTAAAACACTCGACATGTAATGGAATGGGAAGGAAAGACGGATGTCTAAGCCGCGTCGTCGTAGGCAGAAAAAGCAGGTCAAGGCCGAGCTCAAGCTCAGGCAGTTTGCCGCTACCGAGCTTTCCGACCAGCTTGCCGCCCTTCCCTGTGCCGCCGACCTGCCGCGCTTTATGGTCGACACGGTCGCCGGCGCCTATGCACCCGCCGATGCTCAACTCATGATCGAGGGCTTCGGCGCCGCTGCCACACGCCCGGTCACGCTGCGCGCCAACACCCTCAAGGCGACCGCCGAAGACATCGCCGCCGCGCTCGACGCAGCCGGCATCGCCCACCGCCCCGTCGCATGGTACCCGGACGCTTTCATCCTGCCCGAGGCCCAGGTATCCGATCTGTGGAATCTCGACATCTACCGCGATGGCAAAATCTATCTGCAGAGTCTGTCGTCCATGATGCCGCCTTTGGTGTTGGGCGCTCAGGCCGGCGAGGACATCCTAGACATGTGCGCGGCCCCCGGTGGCAAGACGACGCAGATCGCCGCCCTCACCCAGGGCCAGGCGCACCTCACCGCTTGCGAGATGAGCGTCCCCCGCGCTGAGAAGCTCGAGTCCAATCTCCACCGCCAAGGCGTCAAAAATGTGCCCGTCATGCGCATCGACGCGCGCGAGCTCGACGAGTTCTTCCGCTTCGACCGCATCCTGCTCGACGCCCCCTGCACCGGCACGGGCACCGTCATCAGCGGCAACGAGAAGAGCCTGCGCGGCCTGACCGAGCAGCTGCTCGTCAAATGCGCCCGCTCGCAGCGTGCGCTTCTGGACCGCGCCATGGGCGCCCTCAAGCCGGGCGGTACGCTGGTCTATTCCACTTGTTCGATCTTGCCGCAGGAAAACGAGGACGCCCTGCAAGAGACCCTCGACAAGCACATGGACTGCGAGCTCATCCCCCTCGACGGCACGCCGAGCGAAAGCGAAGCGCGCCGCGCCCAGGAAGCAGGCGAGGAGCCGCGCGTCGAGTGCAACGCCCTCACCGAGGCCATCGCTGCCGGCCGCGTCTCGGCCGTCGCCAACGGCTTGTCCGGCACGCTCACCATTCCGCCCAGCCGCGACTTTGAGGGCTTCTACATTGCCCTGATCCGAAAACGCAGCTAGCGCACGGACCAAAAATTCAACAAGCTATTTCCGTGCGCGCTTATCCTGCTGGTTACGATGCTGCTTAAGCGCCTCGCGCTCCTTGCGCTCGGCTCTTTTGCCCTTAATGGCCGTGACCACAAAGTAGATGACCGCGGCGGCCACGATTGCGCCCACACACAGGCCAATCGAGCCCAACATTGCTGTCAATTCCATACCGCGTCACCTCTCTTTTAAACGGGACATTCAAGATAGCACCTCGACGCCCGCCACCACAGCTCCTTCACGTTCGCCGACCTTTGAGTCTAACGGTGGGCGCAGCGGGGAAAAATCAACTCGTCAAACGATTTAGCATTCGCAACTCCGGCCGCATGTGCCGGCCACCATCGCATAGAATCGAGCCTCCATGGATACCCTCAACGACCTCAACGAGCGCGTCGACGCCTTTGTCGGCACCAGCTCCTTCGATACGCCCAGCGCGTCAAACGACCAAGCCCCCATCGATGTTCCCGCCGAGGTCCACGAGGATATCGTAGCCTCGGTTGACTTCTCGGAGGTCGAGCTCGCAGACGAGTTCACCGAGCCCCAGGTAGCCGTGACCCCCAACGGTCTGCTGCCCATGGAGCCGCTGCCCATCGACGGACGCTTGCGCAAGGCGGCCCTTCGCATGCCCGACGAGATCGAGGAGGCTAGCGGCTTCACGCTCTTCGGCCGCCGCATCAAGTCGCTCATCTACACCACCGATGTCGCGGTTATCCGCAACTCCAACGCCGATGCCGTGTTTGCGGTCTATCCCTTCACGCCGCAGCCCGCCATTACGCAGGCGCTGCTGACCGTTGCTGAGTGCCCGGTCTTTGTGGGCGTGGGCGGCGGCACCACCACCGGCAAGCGCTCCGTGCAGATGGCAGCCGTCTCCGAGATGCAGGGCGCTGCGGGCTGCGTGGTCAACTCCCCCGCTACCGCCGAGATGGTCGAGCACATCACCAACATGGCCGATATCCCCGTTATCGCCACGGTCGTGCGCTGCGATGACGATGCGCATGCCAAGGTGCGCGCCGGCGCCAAGATCCTCAACATCGCCGCCGGCAAGAACACGCCGCAGGTCCTGCGCGAACTGCGCGAGCACTATCCCAATCTGCCGCTCATCGCACCGGGCGGCAAGACGCCCGACAGCATCCGCGAAACCATCGCCGCCGGCGCCAACGCCATCATCTGGACGCCGCCTTCGGCCCAGCAGCTGCAGACCGACATGATGCAGCGTTATCGCAAGATGAAGGAAGACGCCACGCCCGTTATTTCGCGCGAAGATGTGCCCATTATTGATCAGGTCGCCGCCGCCGAGGTCAGTCAGGTCGAGAACATGAATCCCGACGTGCCGATTCCCGACGAGGTTATCGAGCGTGTCGCCTCGATCCACGATCATATCGAGGAACGTCGCGCCAACCGCGGACTCAAGCCCTCGCTGCACGGCTTCTTCTTCCGCGGAAAGAAACGCTAACCGCAACAGCAAGGCCCGCCCCACAAGCGTGAGGCGGGCCGTTTTCGTTTGAGCAATCATGCAGCGACGTGATGGGCCAAGTTAATCCACGCGCTTGTCGCCCATAAAGAAGAGCGCCACCGTACCAGGTCCGGTATGCGAACCGATCAGAGTACCGATGTTATTGATCTCAATCTTGCCTTTAAGCTGCGGAACCTGTTCCTCAATCAGCGCCGCAACGGCCTCGGCATCCTCGCGGCACGCCGAGTGCGACATGATGCACTTACCCGAATAATCCGCACCGTCCTGCACGTGTGCCATCATGGTCTTAGCCATCTCGGAAATCGCACGCTTCTTAGTGCGAATCTTCTCACGTGGCGACAGCCCACCTTCGCAATCGACCGTCATAAGTGGGCAAATCTTAAGCGCCGTGCCGATGATCGCGCTCGCAGCCGAAATGCGACCGCCGCGCAGGTAGCTCGACAGATCGGTCGAGAAGAACCAGTGGTGAAGGTTGAGTTTATGCTCCTCAATCCAAGCGGCCGTCTCGTCGAGCGAAGCGCCACTATCGCGAACGTCGGCGGCACATTCCGCCAGCAGGCCAAAGCCCGAAGACGCCGCCAGCGAATCGATGACACGCACCTTGCCGCCCTGGGGATAGCGATCCGCGAGCATCTGCGCCGCAACGCAGGCCGATCCATACGTGCCCGAAATACCCGACGACAACGCCAGGTGCAGCACGTCTTTACCCTCGGCAATAAACGGCTCCCAAAACTCCTCGTACTCACCCACGCTCACCTGAGACGTCTTGGGCATGGCGCCCGCGGCAATCTGGGCAAAAAACTCGTCCGGCGTAATCGACTGATACAGATCGTCCGTATAGACAACATCGTCGATCTCGTAATGAAAACACACGACAGGGATATTGCGCGACGTAAAGAACTCACGGGTTCGATCGGCGGCGGATTCACAGGTCAGGACAAAATCACTCATATGAGGCTCCTTAAGTATTGCTGCGCAAATTATCGCACAGCAAGCCTAAATACGATACAAATGTCCGCTATTTACCAATGTGAACCATTTGCATCCGATATCTTTATCATGAATATCCCCATCCCCGCCATGGGCCAACATGGGCAAAATCACCCGCTTTGTCTCCACTCAACCGACACATCTACCTCCACTAAATCGATTTAGCAAACCGTTCGCCTGACAATTCAGCCGCCGGCGCAAAATCGAAACAAAGGCGGCGCATACTGGTAAACGCTTGACGCTGGTTTACCAGTTTTACCAACACTACCGGAAGGTGTTTCATGGTCGCATTCGATCGCAATCCGCAAGACTTCAAGTATCTGCGCCTGCTGTCGAGACAATTTCCCACCGAGCAATCCGCGTTTACCGAGATCATCAACCTCTCGGCCATTCTCAACCTACCCAAGGGCACCGAGCATTTTATGAGCGACGTGCATGGCGAGTACGAAGCCTTTATGCACATCCTCAATAACTGCTCGGGCGTCGTGCGTGAGCATGTCGACGAGATCTTTGGCGACACGCTCTCCTTTGACGAAAAGGGCGATCTCTGCACGCTCATCTACTACCCGCGCGAGAAGATCGAGTTGGTCCGCAGCCAGCACGAGGACTCTCCCACCTGGTACAAGACAATGCTCGATCAGCTCATCATGGTTGCCCGCTCGCTTTCGAGCCGCTATACGCGCTCCAAGGTGCGTAAGGCCATCCCGCGCGATTACGCCTACATCATCGACGAGCTGCTGCACACGCATCCGGACGAGAACAACTATCGTGTGCGCTATCACGAGCGCATCGTGGAGTCCATCCTGGAGACCGCCAGCGCCGACGACTTTATCGAGTCGCTCGCCTCGCTCATCAAGCGCCTGGCCGTCGACCACCTGCACCTGGTGGGCGACATCTTCGACCGCGGCGGCGGTGCGGCCAAGATTATGGATCGCCTGCTCACCTATCATTCGCTCGACATCCAGTGGGGCAACCACGATCTGCTCTGGATGGGCGCTGCGGCCGGCGAGCCCGCCTGCATCGCCACGGTGCTGCGCAACAACCTGCGCTACGACAATTACGAGATCCTCGAGAACGACTACGGCATCTCGCTGCGCGAGCTTGTCGCCTTCGCCGATGCCACCTACACCGCCGGCGAGTCCATCACCCCGCTCATCAAGGCCATCAACGTACTGCTCTTTAAGCTCGAGGGCCAGATCATCCAGCGCCACCCCGAGTTCGATATGACCGACCGCCTGCTGCTCGACAAGATCGACCACGACTCCGGCACGGTCACCCTCGCCGACGGCAGCGTGTGGCCGCTCACGACCAACGACTTCCCCACCGTCGACCCGGCAGACCCCTACACGCTCACGCCCCAGGAGCAGCACATCATCGACAAGCTCGTGTCCGAGTTTGTCACCGCCGATCACCTGCATCGCCATATCGATTTCCTCTACTCCCACGGCTCGATGTACAAGGTCACCAACGGCAATCTGTTGTTCCACGGCTGCGTGCCACTCAATGAGGACGGCACCTTTAGCAGCATGAACTGCCTGGGCACCTGGCACGCCGGCCGCGATTATTTCGATTTTTGCGACCGTATCGCCCGCCGCGCCTGGCGCGTGGGCGACCGCGATGCCCTCGACTGGATGTGGTACCTGTGGATCGGCTTTAACTCCCCTGCCAGCGGACGTCTGGTCCGCACCTTCGAGCGCGCCTATATCGCCGACAAGAGCACCTGGGTCGAGCCGATGGATCCGTACTACACGCTCACCACGTCGCCCTCGGTCTGCGATGACATCATGCACGAGTTTGGCGTCGTCCCCATGGCATGTTCGCCGACCGGTCACATCATCAACGGCCACACGCCCGTTAAAACTACCAAGGGCGAGCAGCCCATCCGCGCCGACGGCAAACTGCTGGTCATCGATGGCGGCTTCTGCCGCGCTTACCACCCCAAGACGGGCATCGCCGGATACACGCTCATCTCGAGCTCGCGCGGCTGCCGTCTCAAGTCGCACCGGGCCTTTACGACGGTTGCGGAGGCACTCACGCGCAACGTGGACATCGAGAGCGAGACCAACCGTTTTGACCAGGCCGACCGTCGCCGTATGGTAAGCGACACCGATTCCGGCGCCAAGATCCGCAGCCAGATCCAGGACCTGCGCCAGCTGCTCGATGCATATAGAAACGGTGCTATCGAGGAGCGCGCCTAGCCCCGCCCGCGGGGATTGGCTAAACTTGCTGAGTTTGTCATCCCCACGGCGCCCCGGCGCCAGCTTAAGGCAGGTACCATGCAAAAGCTCCTTGCACAGATCATGAAGTTTGGCGTCGTCGGCGTCGTCGCCACGGTCATCGACTTCGGCATCATGAATCTGCTCCACTACGGTCTGGGCCTTAACATCCTGATCGCCAACACCAGCGGCTTTATCGTCTCGCTCATCTTTAACTACGTCGCGAGCATGAAGTACGTGTTCGCGCACAAGGAGGGCATGAGCCGCCGTCGCGAGTTTGTCATCTTTGTCGTGCTGTCCGTGATTGGTCTGGCACTCAACGACGGCATTGTGCTGGCACTCAACGCCGGCCTGGGACTCGAGGCCAATATCGCCAAGATTTGCGCCACCGCGCTCGTCATGGTCTACAACTTTGCGACCCGCAAGATCTTCCTAGAGGGCGACGAGACCAAATAGCTCGGCTTTCTCGCAGCGTTACGAGGCCCGCGAACGACGCGCACTGAGTGCGGCGTCGTTCGCGGGCCTCGTTCGTTTACGGGCAAATTCGGCACGTTTGCGGATTGCCTCTTGAAAATTTGGCGAGTTCGTATAGTTCTTGGCAAAGCCCTTACGTTTCCCTTGCAAAAGCTCTAAAGTATCCACTGCTCGATTCATCAACGCATTGGATGTGATTACGTGCGCAAGGCACTGGCACAACCTCATACCAAGCAGTTCCTCAAGTTCGCTGTCGTGGGACTTATCTCCTTTGGCATCGACTGGGGCATGCTCATTGCGCTCGTCGAGCTGTTCCACCTCGACTTTTTGATGAGCACCACGATCTCGTTCATCACGTCCGTCGTGGTCAACTACTGGCTCAGCATGAAGTACGTGTTCGACCACCGCGAGGGCATGAGCCGCAAGCGCGAGTTCACGATCTTCACCATCCTGTCGGTGATCGGCCTGGGCCTCAACGACCTGTACATGTTTGTGGGCGTCACGTTTTTGAGCATCGGCTACCAGGCCATGAAGGCCATCGCCACATTCTTGGTCACCTGGTACAACTACTTTAGCCGTCGCTTTTTCCTCGAGGGCGTGCAGTCGTAGTTTATTCGACATTTGCTTGAAGGTATAACCGGTTGGAATTCTCGTTCCAGCCGGTTTTTTGTTTGCCGAGCCTGCCGAGGAGGGTGAACGAGACGGGCTACGGTGCCGAAATGGGACACGGTTTCCCCGGGGCGTCGTTCCGGAAATTGCATCCCAGAATAACGCCTCAAAACGGGATACGGTTTCCCCAAGGGCGTCCTTACGGAAACCACGACCCGGATTGTGCCCTCAGAGCGGGATGCGCCTTCCCAATGGAGGCCGCTTCGGAAAGCTCATCCCAGAATAAACCCCCGAAACGGGATGCACTTTCCGCCACACCGCCCTCGCGGAAAGTGCATCCCAGAATCCGCCTCCAGAGTGGGATGCGGCTTCCGGTTGAGCCTTGAATGGGAAACGGCATCCCATTCCCAGTAAATCAACTGATCAGCCATCCCGCACTCCCTTACGGAATAAATAACGGGCGACTCGGATACTGTCCGCGCCGCCCGTTCCGTGCGTTATGTTGAGGCTCCTACCCCGTTACGTAATACCAGACGACACTGTCGCCGTTGGATAGGACGTAGTTGCTGCAAGCCGTGTTGGGCGTCACACCGTTAACGGAATACATCCAGCCGCTCGTGCTGCCGTGCTCCTTCTCGGCCAGGCCGCCGATGGCAGCGACATACGTACCGTACGACGAGCCATGCGCATTCACAGAAAGACCCAGGGCACACAGGGCGTCGTAGGCCGTAGCGCCCTCGTTAAAGGTGAAGGTGCCACCAGAAGACACGGGATTGCCCACGGCGCTCGATGTGACCGAGACCGTCACCGTGACGTAGCCAGGCTGCTGTGAGCCGCTCTGGTTACCCGACGAGGCATTGCCGCCGCTGGATGCAGACCCACCGCCGGTCGCTGAGCCAGCGCCCGAAGAGGCGCTACCAGCAAAGCCGGAGCCGCCAGTGGATTCGGAGCCCTGTCCGGCAGACGTTTTGTCGGACTTCTTGCCGTCCTTGCCTTCGGACTTCTTCTCCTTCGAATCTTTTTCGGAGTCCTTATCCGAAGATTCGGAATCGTCTTTGGAGTCCGATTCATTCGAGCCCTTGGACTTGGAGTCCGCAGCATCAGAAGAGGAGCCCGCTGCCCCCGTCTTGCCAGAGGCGGCAGAGCCGGAGTCGGCAACGCTCTTCCCCGCCACGGCCCGAGCGATCCAATCGATGGACCAAGCACCGCCGGCTGAAGGCCGGACAAAGCCCAGCGAAACAATGATCAAAACGACGCAGGCGGCTGTCAGGGCTCCAACGAGTGCCTTGCGCCGCGGGGCGGACGCCGCCGTAGCGGCGCCCTTTTGCTCTGCATCGTCGAGCTGGATATACGACGAGTCGGGCTGCTTGGAATCGGCGTCCTGAGGTTTATTGGACACTGCCCTCACCTACCGACGCTTGGTGAGCACGAACACGCCGATGACGGCGAGACCGATCACGCCAGCCGCTACGCCAACAATGGCGAGCGGATTGAAGCCAGAATCCTGCGCGGAGGCTTCAGAGGCCTTCTTATCAGCGGTCGCGGCCGAGCCCGTGTCAGACTTGTCGGACTTGTCGGAATCCTTCTTGGAACCCTTGCCGTCCTTGGTCTCGGTCGTGGTGGTCGTGGAGACCGGCGTCTGGCCCGGAGCAACGGCGCCGCCACTCTGCTGGCCACTCGTTCCGTTACCGGAGTTGGCACCATTGCCAGAGCCGCCCGCATTGCCATTGGAACCACCGTTGCCGCCGTTATTGTCGGCAGCATTCTTGACCCACTTGGCATACAGCGTCATATCCGCCGTCACCGCAGCGCTAAAGTCATACGCCTTAGTGCAAGCGGCATCGGTGTACCAACCGCCAAAGGTGTAGCCCTCACGCGTCGGATCGGCGGGCTTGGCAACCGTCGAACCCGAGGCGGGAGTCTGGTTGTCAATCGACGATCCTCCCTGCGTATCGAACTTCACGCGATGGGCCTGAGACTTCACGCAGAACAGGTGACCCGAGTCGTTCGTGTAGTAAAGGTTACCGAACTCATCACAGACGACCGACGCCATGCAGTAGTTGGCATAACCGGAGCCGGGAACAAACACCTCGGTCGCCTCGGCATCGCCCAGCTTGTACATGTACACGCCACCGCCCGTGGTGTAGTTGGGCCAGTTTCCCTTGGCGCCGTTCAAAGTAAAGTACACATACGTCTCGCCATCGCGCGTAGAAACGAGTGGCGTACTCTTAGACTCAAAGCCAAGCTCCGCGCCGTCGGCCTTTGTAATCTGCTTCACACTCATATCAGACAGATCGACAACCGAAAGCAGGCCTTTGCCCTTCCAGTCGTTCGTAGTCTTACCGTTGACGAACGCATAGTTCCCGCTAAACACAGGCGTTGAAGTCGAGTATGCGGCAAACTGCACCTTCGCAGCCTCGGTAACGGAACCATCCGAACCAATGGTCAGCTTGTGCAACGTACCATCGTCGCGCGTGACCGCATATACAAAGCCGTCATGAAGGACAAGCGCAGAACGGATGTTGCCCCCAGCGAGCTTAATCGAACCAACGAGCTTTGACAGATCGGCGGAATAGACGCGCACCTGACCATAGTCGCCGCCAACGACATAATAGCCATTGACCATCAGGCCGCCAGACCAGTAGAAACCGCCATCAGTAACGGAGGCGCTACCGGCAACCGCACCCGTATGAATATTGATACGCTTGACGGTGCCGTTTTGCACGTCATCGCCAGACCAATAATCAAGGGTATTGATGTATACGTAGTCGCCGTCGACGGTCAGCGAAGACAGGTTCTGCTTTGTAAAGGCATCGGAATACCAAAGCGTCTCAAACGTTTTCGCCGAAACAGCCTGCAAATAACCGCCGGAAAGCGGAATCAGAATGATGCCTTGCGCAACAACAGGACGGCACGTGCTATCCATAGATGAGCCAAGCTCAAGGAATCGCACGACGGAACCCGTCTCGGGGTCAATCTCATTCAGAGCGGCATTCCATGTCTTTCCGCCCCATACCGAAGCGCCCGTAACAAGGTATACCTTTCCGTTCGCGACAAGGGGATCAGACGCGGAGACATTTGCGCCCGCCTTCTGCTGCTCTTCGGTCAGAAGGCTAAGTGCCCATGAGGGCGTATCGGTCTTTGTCGTAGGCGTAAGGGCATCCGTTGCAGAACCAGCGCCGCCGTTTGCAAAGCCATTCCATGGGACATCGACATCAGGATGTTCCGTCTCAGGATTGGTAGCAGGGGCCGTCGTGGGCTTCTGCGTGCCATCGCCCTTAACATAACGAAACTCGACACAATCGCCGTTCTTGAGGTAGTAACTCGGAGCACCGACGCTCGCGTACCCATTGTTCACAAAGAACGACCAGTAGCTGTACGGCTCGGTGTTCGTCATGCTCAGCACGCGACCGTCGGGCATCGTTGCGCTCGTAAGGCCCCATGCATTCGCCTCAAGGTTCGTGCAGCCAGCGGCAGTCATAAGCTGCTCAAGCACCGACTCAGCAGTCGTGTCTTCATCGGCGGGAAGCGTGAGCTCGGTCAACGGCACCACCGACTGCTCGGTGTAATTGCCGTCGGCATCGCTTGCGGAGACGCCCGTGACCTTAGCCGTCACCGTAATAGTCTTGCCCTCGTTCGGGTTATCGAGTCCCGTCGTTCCCTTGACGTTTACCGTCGCAGAAACATCCAAGCCGGCAAGCACCGCGTAGTCCGAATTATCGGGATAGCGTTCGGCATAGCGAGCAAAACGCTCGCTTTTCAGACGTCCGCTAATCGTGACTTTCGTGTTGTACTCGGGCTGCGTAAGCAGAAGATTCTCGTGCGAGATAACGCTTGGCTTGCTCGACTTGAGCAGACGATAGGTATTCTCCGTGCCGCCCGGAAGCTCGCTGAACACAAAACCGTAATGGCCGGCGGCCTCTTCGGTGGTATAGCACCAATTAACAGCAGATCCCAGACCGGACCCTTGACCATACACCTTCAGCGGTGCATGAAGGTTTCCAGTCACATCGGTGATATTCTGCCCGTCAAGAATACCCAGGTAGAACGAAGAGTTCGCAAGGCCAAGGTAGAACAACTCAGCATCGAGCTCTTTCTGGTTCTGCGGAGCAATGGCAAAGTCGAGGGTCTTGCTGGCCGTGACTTCGGCGTTGGACTTGTCGGTCACCGTGAGGGTGATCTTGGTGTTTGCAGCCTCGGCGCCGGGCAGCGGCTGATAGACCGTGCCCTTGTAACCGTTGAACGTGATGTCGTTGGTGCTGGCGGAGTACTTGACATCGTAATACTTGCCGTCGATTTTGAGCGTGCTCGTGCGCGGCATCTGCAGGTCGGCGGTCAAGCCGTCCTTGTTGGCGGGCGCGTCGGTGCCGGAGTACTTGATGTTGTCGTAGGTAAAGGCCGCATCGACCTTCTCCTGCAGCGCCTTCTTGTCGGCGGCGACCTTCTCGGGATCGCCCTTGACGGTCACGGTGAAGTCGTGCGAGCCGGTAAGCTTGATGTCGCCGCTCGTAACCGTAACCTTGGCGGTCAGCGTCACATCGCGATCGCTCGATGCGCGCGAAACCTTACCCGTCTTATCTTCCCAGCTATAACCAGAAACAAACAGGCGCTCGGTGTCGGAGCTTGTCCATTCAACAGAGAATTTCTTTGCGGAACCCGCCTTGTACGGAAGCGTGACATTTTGGGTCACGCCATCGGCGGACTCGCCCGCCGCGTAGCCAATCTGCAGGGATTCGGCGGCTCCGTCAAGAAGGTCTTGCAGTTTAGCCTCGTCCCAAGCAACCTGCACCGACTTGTTGGGCTGGTAATACTCGGTCTTGCCATCGCGCGACAGCTCAAACACGACCTCGGCGCTACGCAGACCGTCGATGTTGTAACCGGTGTAGTCGTTGGGGTCAATGTAGAAGAACGTCACATTGCCGTTGGTCTTATCCTGAGCGTCGGAGATACCGACCGTGGCCTTGGCGTCCTTTGCCCCAAAGAGCACGCCGCCCTCGGAGACCTTAACGTCAACGTCGGTAAATCCCAGATCGGCAAGCTGCGCCTTCAGCGCATCGTTGACGTTGCCGCCCTTGGCACTGTAATCGACAACAATCTGCTTGTTGCTATCGGTGAGCTTTTGGACCGCAGCCTCGAGCGAGCCCGCGGCAATAACGGGATTGGCCGAGACGAGCTCAACCGTCGAGTTGCCGCTCGTGGCGACAGCCTTCAGATACTTGCCAGCAGCAGATGCCGAGACCGTCGCCTCGGCGCCCGACATATCGGACAGCAGCGTCCAGTCGGCCTCCGGAGCCTTCGCATCGTCCGCCGCATACCAGGCAACAGTCGCCTGACCGGTGACGTCGATACCGTTGGTGGCCGAACCGTCAGCGCGCTTGGCCTGCACCGTCGCCTTGACGCCGTCGCCCGAAACGAGATGGACCGAATCGCTATTGATCTGCGGGTTGGCGATCACGCGCAGCAGGTTGTACTCCCCCGCCGTGGTGACGCTATCGGACGAAACCCATTCAACCGTGTTGTCGAGGGCGCTCGCCGTAACTTTGATGCGCTTGCCAACAAGCGCGTCCGAAATGGTCAGGCTGCCATCGGTCTTATCGATGCCGTCGGTGAGCTCGGTCCAATCGGCATCGCCCTCGCCCTTGGCATACCACGCCATGGTGAGCTCGGCATCGTCGGGCACGTCCTTGGTCGAGCCCGACCAGCCACCCGGAACCTGCACACTCGGCGTGATCTTTGAACCCACGCTGAGCGCAACGTTCTTATTGGCAAGCTCAATGCCCGTCAGCTTGTACTGGCCCTTAAGCGTCACGGGGCCGAGCGGGGCAACGGACTGCGTGCCGCCGTAGGAGCTCTTCTTCTGCGTGCTGGAGACGGTATTTTCGCTCGTCACCTTCACGCGCAGGTACTTGCCGGCATAGGCGGCGTCAACGGTATAGGCGGCCTCGGTAGCACCGGGGATATCGGTATAGGCGGAGTCGTAGCTCGAGCTGCTGTTTGCATACTGCCACTGGTAGGTCACGTTATCGGTGCGGTCGATATAGTGATAGTTGGAGCCGTCCTTTTTGCGCACCTTAGTCTTGAGCGTATCACCCACACGTACGCCGTTGGTGGCGGGAGAGCCCTCGAACTGCACATCGTAAAGCTCAACTTGGCCAGCGACGGAGACAGGACCCGCCGCATAGTAGGGCTTCTGCTCGCCATAGCCGCCGTTGGCCTTGGCCACGACGTAGCAGCCCTTAAGGGCGGCGGTCACCGTCAGGGTATTACCGGTCTCACCCTCGATAGGCGTGTTGCACGAGCTCGCGTAGTTCGAGGTGCCCTTATACCACTGCCACGTGACATGCGAATCGGCGGTGACGTCGGTGGAACCCGCCTTGGCAGTCGCCGTAATCGTGGAACCAACCTCGACTTTGCCCGAAGTCGGGCTCATAGTCACGCTCGTGACATTAATTGAACCGACGGCAGCAACGAGAGCGCCCGTCGAGTTGGTCAAGCTCGAAGAGCCGATCTTCGAGGACACCTTGCACTTGAGGTACTTGCCACCCAAAGCATCGGTTAGCTCGAGGGTCTCACCCGTGGCACCCGCAATGTCGGTATACGTGCCACTCTTGGTGTCAGAGCTCTGCCACTGATAGTTGAGCTTGCTCGCGTCGACGAACGCGCCGTACGCGCCGCCCTTCTCCTTAACGCGGGCCTTAGCGGTATCCCCCACCGCAAAGACGCTCGTGTTGTCCTTGGTGTTAACGATAGACACGGCCGAAAGCTCGACCGCACCGGCCTGTTTGACCTTGCTGGAAGTGGTCTTGTTCACCGTGTTGACGCCAGCGTTGGCCTCGACCCTGATGTACTTGCCCTCAAGGTCGTCGCCCACCACGAGCGTAGCGCCCGTCTCGCCCTCGATCTTGGTAAAGCCCGAGTACTGCGAGGTGGATGCGGACCACGTGTAGGTAACCTTGGCGTCGGCGGGGGCTTGCTGATAATAGCTTATGTACGGAGTCGCCGTCAGGGTATCGCCTATGCTCGGCGTGTCACTATTCAGCTTGACACTGTTAAGCTCCATCTGGCCAGCGCCCAGCACGGGGCCAGGAATGTAGTTGGCATTGATGCCCGAGCCGGAAGAAACGGACGGGCCATAGTAGTCCTTGCCATCAACCGTTACCTTGCAGATGAAGTATTTGCCTTCCATCGCGGCGGTGACGGTGAGCGACTGCTCGTGGCCTACGACCTCGGTGTAGTCGGCGACATTGCTGCTGGCCCTGGTCGTGCCGGCGAGCCAGGTGTAAGTCCAGGTTCCGGGATTGGCAACGGACTCAGCCGAAGTGCCGTACCAGTCATCCTCGACCTCGTCGTACATGTTTGCCCAGAGCGTATCGCCCGCGCTGAGCGCACCAGACTTCGTGGAATACGAGTTGTCCTTATCTTTGGCGTCCTGAATGAAGACCTTTGCCTCACCGGAAAGCGTTGTGGCGGACGCGGCGGCAACGGCATCCTTCTGCTCCGAAGCAGCAGGCACCGCGGGAGAGCTCTCGGACTCAGCCGCGTTGTCTGCGGCGGTGTCGGCACCATTCGCGGCACTCGCAGTTGCGCCCTGATCTGCGCCGGCGCCATCGGCAGCAGCGCTCGCCGCCGCACTGTTCGCGCCGGTGTCGGCAGCGGTGCTATCGTCGGCCGCCGCGCCCTCGCCGCCCGTCGCAGCCTGCGCCACGGCCTCGGCAATGCCCTCGGCGCCCTCGGCCCAAAGTTGCGCCGGCGTGGTGCCAAAAGCCATAGCAAAAGCCAGGAACGCCACCAGACCGCGCTTGGCTACGCCACGGGCAATCGCTCCATGACGACGCCACGAGGCGCGCTGGCGCTCGTCCTCAAACATATCCATTTGTCTCCTACTGTCTGCACTTGGAGCATTGCCCAGCGGCTGCCCCACATCATCGCGCATATTGCGCTCGAGTACCCCCATCGGGGTCCCCCTTCCCTCCAGAGCCCAACGCGTACCGGCGGCTTTCGCCACGGCCGCGTACAAGATGGGAGGCGATCCGACTTAACCTTACCGACCCGGGCGCGCCGTCCGATCTGCGACGCGAACATCCCGGGCCAAGAGGAATTACGGTTACTGGTACAGCCGGGGACTTGCACCCCGATTCTCCCAAACGCGCAGGAAAACCGCGCATTCGTGCGTCTCCGCACCACCATCTAGGCCATCGATTATTACTGTCAGTATGGTATCACGCAAAAGGGCCCCGCACACAGGCGAAGCCCAAGGTAAAAGCTATGGTTTGCGATAGAAAAGGATGCGGATGGGGTGCCGAGCAAAATAACCCGTTTCCTCCGACCCCGGAAAATCGTTACCGCTTGCCGCCGTGGCTGTTGCGCCAGATCTCGCGGCCCAGCATCAACGCCAACACCAGTGCGCTCACGTAGCCCATAAAGCCAATGACCGGGATACCAAACACAACCGGCTCGATGCGCGCGTAGTACACCACCGACGAACCGATAAACAGACCGGCGATCACAATTGCCATCGACATGCGGTCGATAATTCCACCCAGCTGCCGCAGCGCCTTATCGCTGCTCATGATCTGCGTGTTCACCTTAAGCTGGCCGCGCGTAAGCATGCGCGACGCCAGGCCCAGATACTCGGCCGCCTCGAGCGAGCCTTTTGCCGCGCGATAGCTGCTCGCGGCAAGATCGCGCCCCATATCGCGCACGCGCGCATAGGTGCTTTTCTCGTTTTTGATATGCGTCTGGATGATCTGGATCATGTTGACGTTGGGCATGTACTCGGTCAGCAGACCCTCGAGCGTCACCATGCCACGGGCGAACATCGTCACCACACTCGGCAGCTCAACGTCGTTTTTGCGCGCCAGGTTTAGCAGCGAGGTCAAAAACTCGCCGATATCCAGGTCCTTAAGGTCGAGGCCCGCAAAGTCGGCAACGATAAAGTCCAAATCGGACAAAAAGGCCGAATGGTCGAGCTCGGCAGAATCGCCACGCGTCACGGCAAAGCGCATGAGCGAGTCCTTGAGCTTGGGCACGTCGCCCTCGGCCACGGCGAAAATCATGTCCTTGACGATACCGCGGTCGTGGCTCGACATGCGCCCGACCATGCCCAGGTCAATAAAGTAGACGATGCCATCCTTGAGGATGATGTTTCCCGCATGCGGGTCGGCATGGAAAAAGCCGTCATCGAGCACCTGCGTCGAATAGTCCTCGACAATCGCCGAGCCGATCTTTTCCAGGTCATAGCCCTCGGCCACCAGGCGCTCGGGATCGGCAATCGAGATGCCGTCGACGTAATCCATGACCACGACATGCTCGGTACACAGATCCAGATAGGACTTGGGGCACGTCACGCCATGGACGCTCTTATGGAACTCATAGAAATCGTTGAGGTTTTTGGCCTCGGCCAAAAAGTTGGTCTCCTCGCGAAACGAGGCCCACAGCTCCTCGACGACGGCATGTAAGTCAACAAACTGGTCGGTGTTGACGAACTTGGAAACGATGCGCACCACCGAACGGATGATGTCGATGTCCTGCGCCATGACCTGCTGTGCGCCGGGGCGCTGCACCTTAACGGCCACGTCCTCGCCGGTCACCAGGCGGGCGCGGTGCACCTGTGCGAGAGAAGCGCTTCCGAGCGGGTTGGGATCGATCGCATCGAACATCTGCCCCAGGCGCTGGCCATATTCCTCTTCCAGACACCGGAGCACTACCTCATACGGAACCGGCTCTACGTCGGAGCGCAGGCGACGGAGCTCGTCGCAAAACCGCTGTGGCAAAATCTCGGAACGGTTAGCCAGAATCTGCCCCATCTTGACGAACATGGGGCCGAGCTCTTCGAGCAGGCGGCGTAGGCGCACCGGCGTGAGGTTATCCCACACGCGATACTTTTTGATCAGGCGAACGATCTGCCCAATGCGCTCACGACGACCTGCCGGCGTGAGCTGGTATTCCTCGTCCGGCGCCATCGCGTCGGGCTCCTCGGGGACCATATCGACAGCGCGCGGCTTCTTGCGAGCGCCCGAGACGGCGGCATCGACCTCGTCGACAACCGCCGCCTCGTCACACAGGGGATCTTGATTGTTGTAATCGGTGGTGGAATCTGCCATCTGCGCTACTACTCGGCCTCTTCGGCGCCCTCTGCGTCGTCGGGCTCAACGGACTCGACGGGCACCGAAGTCACGTTGTCCTCGACCGAATCGACGATGTCGCGCACGTGGGCCAGGAAGGCCGTACGCTCGGGGGCGGTCATGACGCGGACGCGAGCCAGGATGAGCTCGTCGAGTACGCGCTGCGCCGCAGTCTCGCCCTGCATGCCCAGACGCTCGGTGAGATCGGAGATAGTGCCGCCGGCCTGCTCGAACATGTCGGACACGCTGCGGGCGATATCGGGGGTGGCGGCGTCCTTGCGGACCTGCTCGCCCTTGGTATTGAGGTCTTCGAGAACCTTTTTGCTGCCCTCGACGGCAACGGCGGCGGCGCCAAAGCCCACGTTAATGGCGCCGTTAACAAGCTGATCGAGTTTCATAACCATGGTTGGCTCCAATCATGAACAACTGCATTGGCCTTCTTGTACCCAAGATTGGACGAGCGACACAAAATCGTTTTATCGCCGGGATAGAAATCGAGCGGGGCAAAGCCTTTGACGGCGTTTGCCCCGCTCGCTCATTGCAATGCAGTCTTTACCTGACGTTGTCGTTCATCGCGAAGGAATTCTTCATGGCACAGCTCGTGGTGTAGAGTACCTTGCCCAACAGGGCATCGGTCTCCACGCGTACGAGCTCGGCAAAGGCCTCGTTGGCGCGGGCGAGCTCGGCGGGCACCTCGGCCTCGAGCAGGGTGGCAACGGCAGCGTCAACGTCGTGGATCTGCTTGTGGCCCATGCCGCCGACCTTCTCCTGGTAGTCCTCTACCGCACGGCCGCACTCATGGAAGCGGACATCGGCCAGCGCGCCGATCAGGCGGTTGGCCCAATAGAAATTCTCGGACGTCACGCGAGCCTGCGTGTCGGCATAGTACTCGGGCATGGTCTCGACGTTGGCGTACAGCGGTACGAGCGCGTTAAACGAGTTGGAGCCAAAGGCCATCCACTGTACGGCGCGATACGCCGGCTGCGCATAGGGGCGCAGCTGTAGCACGGCGAGCTGGCTGTTGCGGTTGATGCCGATGGGGCGATAGGCGCCGCGCGTAGCGGGCGTGCCCTTGCTGCCATAGCAGTCATACTCCGTGCCCTGGTAGTGGCTCGAGAGCACGTACTTGATGTCCTCGATGGTCACCTTGCGCTCGGGCACGCGGCTCCAGGGGATATCATCGCTCTCGGGTGTGTAGTCGGCCTCGGGACCGTCCCACACATCGCTGGGGTTGAGGCAGCGCTGCATGTACCAGGCGCGCGGCGTGTTGTAGACGTGGTCGCTGTCGCTGTGCGAGCCAAAGGCCTCGCGCGGGTTAAAGACCGTCGCGGGGCCGTCGCCCTCGACACCCAGCGTCAGGTCCAGATGCCACTCGGCCATCCAGGCGCGCAGGTCGGCGGAGCACATGTGGTCGGCTTGGGCGCCCTCGGCATCGTCCAGGTCAAAGCTGTCGATACCCAGCTGGTTGGGCATGGTCACATAGGCGTCGTCGGGCACGCGCTTGGCGATCCAGTGGTGGCCGCCGATGGTCTCGAGCCACCAGATCTCGTCCACGTCACTAAAGGCGATACCGTTGTTCTCGTAGGTGCCGTAGCGCTCGAGCAGCTCGCCCAGGATACGCACGCCGTCGCGGGCGGACTTGGCATACGGCAGGACCAGGGTCACCATGTCCTCCTCGCCCAGGCCGCCGGGCTGTGCCGGAACATAGCCGTCCTCGCCCTCGCTGCCCTTGGCGGGCACGTAGTCCACGAGCGGATCAGCGCCGCGAACGCGCTCGTTGGTGGTGAGCGTCTCGGTCGCCGACATGCCCACGTTGAGCTCGTTGAAACCGGCCTCGGCCCAAATGCCGTGACCGGGAACGACATCGGGGACGCTCGTGTAGCGCATGGGGTTATCGGGCAACGCGACGGTCAGGTGGCTCAGAACGCTCGTGTAGACGCGCGGCTGCTCGTCAGGGTGCACCACGCGCATGCGCTTGGGTTCAAATACCCCGTTGGACGAGTCCTCGTTGCGGGCGACCAGCGTCGACCCGTCGCAGCTCGCGTTCTTACCAACCAAAATCGTTGTGCACGGCATGCGCATCCTCCTTGAGCGATGAAATTAAGCGGTAACAGTGTATCGCTTCGGCGCAAAAAGGGCGAAACCGCAACCCTTCAGGACCCCCTCGAGACCCCTGTGTGCAAAAAATGCCAATTATGAGTACTGTCACCAATTTAGTAACAATAAATTCCACTATCCAGGACGCTAGAAATCCCCACTTGTCCAAAAGTTGAGCGAAGTAATTCCCCAAAGGTCCAATAAAAGAGACTCCCTAACGGTATTTAATATCATTAGGGAGTCAAATCGATCTCAAAGATATGTAACCAACAAGGCAACAGTACTCATATTTGGCATTTTTTGCACACGGGGTATAGAACCACCCCCCCCCCTAAACAGCCCGAAAACGCCTATTTTGCCGCGCGCTCCGCCGCCTCGATCACGTGCTTGGCGAGAATCGCCGTCGTCACGGCGCCCACGCCACCCGGCACGGGCGTGATGGCACCAACAACCGGCTCCGCGGCATCAAAATCGACGTCGCCGACCAGTTTGCCAGCGTCCTCGTCCCAATTAATGCCCACATCGATGATCGTCTGGCCATCGCGAACCGCATCCGCGCCAATCGTGCGCGCGCGTCCGACCGCGGCGACCACAATATCAGCCGCACGACACTCAGCAGCCAAGTCGCGCGTATGCGTATGACACGTCGTCACCGTGGCATTGCGCGCCGTAAGCATGGCGGCAACGGGACGGCCAATCACCAGCGACCGACCGACGACCGCGACCTTGGCCCCATCCAGCTCAACGCCGTAATGGTCCAGCAACGCCAACACGGCCTCGGCCGTGCAAGGAGCAAAGCCCTCGCCACGACCCGAAAGCGTAGTGAGCAGTGAGGCCGGCGTCATGGAGTCAACGTCCTTGGCGGGATCGAGCGCAGCGGCGACGGCGTTCTCGTCAAGGCCAGCGGGCAGCGGGCGAAACACCAGGCAACCGTGAACGGCCAAATCGGCATTGATGCCCTCAATAGCCGCCAACAGCTCGCATTGCGAAACATCGGCAGGAAGCAAAACGCGACGGGTCTCGATACCCACCTTTTCGCAGCGCTTGAGGGCACCACGCTCGTAGGATAGGTCGTCCTCGCGCTCGCCCACGCGCACGATAGCAAGCGTCGGAACAACGCCCCGCTCGCGCAACGCGGCGCAACGGGCAGCAAGCTCCTCAGTCAACGCGCGGGCGACGGGAGCGCCCTTGAGCAGTTCTGCCATGGTTATCCCCTCTTCCTCGCGGCATCGGCGGCACGGCGGGCCAGCGCATCGGCGCGCGGCAACCACGTATCGAGCAGCCTATCGCACGCCAACTCGAGCTCCTCTGCACGCACGCGGTCCTTCATGGACGTGGTGTTCGCAAAGAGCGTCAGGCTCGCGCCCTGCATAGCGGCGCGACAGAACACGGCGCCACAGGCCACGTCGGACAGCAGCTGGCGCGACCCCTTGTCTGCCATATCCTCGAGCAGCGCCAGCGCACGCCCGCACGCATCCATGATGCGATACGGCGGCATGGCGGCTACGCGCAACGCGTCCTGAATCGCCGCAGGTCGAGACGAGTCATCGCGGGGAATGCCGTACGCCGCCGACACCTGGCCATACGCACGCACATCCTCGGCGACCAGATCAACGAGCTCTTGTGCCAATTGATCTGCCTGCCCAAATGCGCGCGTCAGGTCATCCGAGCGATCGGCGAGCGCGGGATTGCTCGCCCCGTAGCGAGCAACCATACCGCACAGCGATGCTCCCAGCGCGCCCACAAACGCACTCGCGCTGCCGCCGCCCGGCACGGGCTCACGAGCAGCAAGCGCCTCGGCAAATCCGCGACAAGTCTTATCCATCATCTCTTCGCTCATAGAGCATGCACCTTCAATGCTTGCCAAGCGCATTGGGCGGCAGGCACCGTCCAATAACGCCGTTCGTTTTGTGGTGCCTAGTCTAGCCGATAAGCGCATGTCAAACAGCAGGCGTCGGCATCGCCGTTTTTTATGGCAGGCAATAGGAACAGCACTCCGATACCCCAAGGAAAGCAGTCGCGTGCAATAGCACCTTGATGCATTCACACCGTTCAGCAAACAGAACGCAACGCAAAGATCTGGCTTTTGTTGCGCAAATCGCTGCAACAAAACAACAGCGGAGTGACGCGCACGTGCGAAATATCAGCATTGCCGATTCACTTTGTAGCGAAGGGTTTAAAAAAATCTCATAAGTACTACAATATTAAAGCTGATTAAAATGCCACTGAAATCGAAGGAGTCTCAGCATGAAGTCGTTTTTGAAAACGGCCTCTCGTGTGGTCGCAACGCTGTTTGCCGTTGCGCTCGTCACGATGAGCGTCGCATCGCCCGCTTTCGCAGACGGTGCCACCGGATCGATCACCAACGCCAACAGCGGTGCGTCGTATGACGACTTGACTGCCGCTATTAAAGCAGCAAATGACGGCGACACCATTAATCTCGGCCCGGGTAATTACACTACCTATGTAAAAAATCAGGGCAAGCTTGCTGTTGACAAGAGCCTCACTTTTGTCGGCTCCGGCGCAAATTCCACGACTTGGGGCATTGGCGCTAAGCTCGCCGATCCCAACAACTTTGGAACGGAATACAACGGCGACTATTCGTTTGACGGATCCAAGACCATTACGTTCAAGAATATGACGCTGCTCTCCGATAAGGCGGATTACCTTGGTTTCATCCGCATCGACAAGACCGTTGTCGATAACTGCATCGTTAACGGCAAGACGTTCTACTGGGGCTACACCTCCGCTGAATTCAACAACACCACGTTCAACGCGCCCGGCGGGGACTATTCCCTCTGGACCTACAGCTCGCCGACCATGACCTTTAACGGCTGCACCTTTAATTGTGCCGGCAAGGCAATCAACGTTTATACCGACTACGGCGCGGGCAAGAAGGACATCATCGTGAACGTGAACAACTGCACGTTCACCTCGACCGCAACCGCCAAGACCGCTCTTAACATCAACGACAAGAACATGGGCGACTTCAAGTACAAGGTCAACATCACGGGCAACACGACTGCCACGGGCCTTGCGACTGACCCCTACACCTGTTCCAAGGTCTTTGGCTTCGGCGGCCTCGGTGGCGCTTGGAAGGGTCAAAACTCCGGCCGTACCGACGTGACCATCGACGACAAGCTGGTGTGGACTGGCGGCAAGATGGTGAACCACGACTATACCGATGGCGAGCATGAGGACGCCTTCAACGTCACCTACACCGACTGGACCTCTGACAATGCCGGTACTTGGACTCGCAAGGGAACCCCTAAGTGCAAGTACTGCGGCTTCGTCAAGCCTGATATCGTGGAGACGGCCTACGATCTCTCCTACGACCTGAACGGTTCCAAGGATAAGCAGACCGCCGATTTCGCCACCGTTGAGTGCGTAACCGAGACCGAGGTTACGGCCGAGCAGCCGGTGCGCAAGGGCTACTCCTTCGTGGGCTGGAACACCGCAAAGGACGGCTCCGGCACAAGCTATGCCGCGGGCGATAAGGTTGAGCTTTCCGCTCCCGTGACGCTGTTCGCCCAGTGGAAGAAGGCCGAGCCCGCGCCCAAGCCTTCCGACAACAAGTCTGCCGACAAGCCTGCAAATAAGACCAAGGCAAACAAGCAGGCTCTGCCCAAGACGGGTGACACCTCCGCCAACATCGTCGCCGCTATGGGCATCATGGCAATCGCCTGCTTTGCCGTCAGCGCTGTCGTGTCTAAAGTTCGCAAATAATTGCAACCTCCCATCGCGCAATCGCAGCTAGCTTGCAGCGTGACAGGACCCGCACCACTCAAGGTGCGGGTCCTTCTTTTTGCTCAAGCAAACCTGTAGCGGATGCGAAGGGCGACGAATCGGATGCGTCCGTTATCTAGGCTCGCGGACCTCCGGCTACTTGCGAGCACACCTCGCTCCCGCAAACATGGGACACATGGCTCACCTTTCGAGACACCCGGACAGCGCAGACTGGGGCATATCTATAAGTAAGGAGGTCGTTGGGGCACAGCCGTACAACGGCAACAAACAACGGACGGAGGTATAAGCCGCGCAGCACACAAAGACATCCGCCGCAAACACAATCGACGCCCCAACAACATGCGGCGCCATGATGTCGCCAACAGACAAGGAGGACGCCACCATGAAGAAAAAGACCCTATCGATCCTTTCCCTGTGCATCGCCCTCTTTGCCGCGTTTGCCCTTGTCGGCTGCGGCGGGAGCGCGTCGAGCGGGGGCAGCAGCGCCGCCAAGGGCGAGGGCAAGGAAAAGGCCCCCGTCGCCAAGAAGACTGACTTTATCTGGTTTAAGGTCGAGATGCCCGAGGGCGTCGGCGTAAGTGACTCCGCCGGCAAGAACGCCGACAGGGTCCAACTCACCTTCCCCGAAGACGAGAATAGTTCAACCGACCGTTTCATCCCCGTTTGGGAAGAGAAGATGACGGCCGAAGAGTCCTTTGCCCAGCAGGCCGAAAGGCATACTGGTACGTTCCAGTGGGAAGACGGCGACCCCGTCGAATACAACGGCATGACATGGCTCACCGGAACGTGCAAGGACAATGGCGGTACTTATACCTACCTCTTTACAGACGTCGACACGGGAAGCATCTACATCATGATGAGGAACGTCGACCTTCACGAGAAAGAAGCTGAGACGCTCCTCAACTCCATTGAGTTCCCCGATGACATGAAGGCGGCCGTGAGTGAGGCCCGCGGCGTCGAGATTTCGAGTATCGAGATCAAGTAGCAAGGGTCCGCGTACGCCCGCGCACGCGCTCCAATAAAAGTGCGGGTGCCCAACCCCGGGGAGGGTCGACAGCATCGGCCCTCCCCTCTTTTGCGTCCGCATATATTGCCACTTATCGGCGCAAATCCGACCCCCAGAATGGGACACATGGCCCACCCTAGCGAGCCGCTCGCGCGTACAGTAAAGGCAGGTAATCCATGGGCGGTTACAGATCGAGGAGGACACGACCATGAAAAAGAAGGCCTTTGCGATTCTCACCCTCTGCTTGAGTCTCTTTGCCGCAGTTGCCTTGGTGGGCTGCGGCGGAAGTGGCGGCGCTGCCGGCAGTGGCGGTGGCGGCGGCGCGGAAAAGCCAGCCGTGGACATGAGGACCGACTTCATCTGGTTTAAGGTCGAGGTCCCCGAGGGCGTCGAGATCACCGACGTCGCCGGCGATACCGCCGACAGGGCCCAGTTTAAGTTCACCGAGAGTGAGCACGCCAGCGACCGCTTCATTCCCGTCTTCGACCCCGACAAGAACGCCGACGAGCTGTTCGACTACGAGGCCAAATGGAAGGCCAGCTCCGGATGGACCGAGAGCGATCCCGTTAAGTACAACGGCAAGACCTGGCGCAATGCTTACTTTACGCACTCGGGCGGCGTAACGACCGAGTACTTCACCGACGTTGACGGCGGCAGTGTGTACGTGCGTATCGACAACGTCGAAGAGCACAAGGACGCCGTCGAGACCATGATGGAGTCCCTGGAGTTTGCCGACGACATCGCCGAGGCCAAGACCGAGGCCATGGACGTCAAGCTCGACGACATCGAGATCAAGCGCTAAAGCTCCAACGGCAAGCAGCAGCGCCGTTTTAGCTCAACCGGGATGCAAGGTGCGGCTCCTTGCATCCCGGTTTTTGTGTCCAACAGCGCCCGTTCGTTAGCTTGCAGAATCACAAGACACCATTTCATAAATATAAATACTTGATATTTATATTGCCCATTATTATCAATAGTTTACAATTAGAGTATCGACAGGAGGTCCCATGCCTAAAGAACAGGAACCCGCACAGGTGCCCAAACGATTCCGAAAGGAAGGGTGGACGCTTTATACCGGAAAAGGCAGCCACGTTGTCGTGCGCAAAGACGGCATCCAAATCAGCGTACCGACCTCCAAAAAAGAAATACCGATAGGCACGTACCGAAAGATTGCAAAGGTTGCCGGTTGGCTCTAGGCCCGAACCAGTAAGGAATGATCTAAATGAAGACCTATGTTTACCAAGCAATTCTCACAGTCGATTCCGAAGGCGGATATGACGTTGAGTTCTCATCTTTGCCAGGCTGCTTTACTTACGGCGAGACTATAGCCGAGGCGGCGGAGCAGGCGGTTGATGCAGCAAGCGCCTACGTGGGCGCTCTTTTAAAAGACGGGCTCAAGGTGCCCGAAGCTCAGTTCAATGACCCCGCCGACGGCGAACTCTCCATGATGGTCGCTTTTTCGACCGACGAAAGCTACGTCGTCGAAGGCGAAACGGTTTCGGCAGCAGAAGCCGCCCGAAGGCTTTCCGTCTCCCCTAGCAGAATTACGCACATGCTCGACTCGGGTATCTTGAGGGGCTACCGCAAGGGACGCCGCACGTATGTCACGGTCGACAGTATCGCTACGCGCCTGGCTGACGCCCCAAAGGCAGGCAGACCAAAGCGCACCGTCGCAACAAGTTAGAGTCAAAAACAAGACAACGACGGCATCGACAGCCAAGTGCGCATCTTATCAATCACATCGCCGAGTTCAGCACGTTAACGAATTCCTGGGCTTTCGCGCGGCTGCTGAGTCTGAAGGCGCAGGCAGTCAGCAGCCGATTGCGCAGGAAAACGTCGCGACCCTTGACCCTATTGACCCCCGCAATGTCCTTGAGATAGACAATCTCGGTGTGCTTGCCACCGAGAGCGCCCTTCTTGAGCACCTCGATGCGGTTGGGATAGATCTTAACGTCTTTAACCTGCCCGAGCCCTTGTCTTGGAACAGCAGGGTATTGTTGTCCATGCGTGTCACTCCACGGGTTGAGTTAAATCAGTCTCTGACATCACATTTTAGTCGTTTCGAGACCTCCTCGCGAAAGCGCCGGACAGCATCGCAATCCATGTCCCTACGAGGCCTTAAACTAAACGAAGTTTGATATGCATTCCGTCAGGAGGAAAGTGGGCGATGGTGATGGGTGAGCTGTCAAACCGCGGAGAAGCGACGATTGTGCCCGAAGGATTTTACAAGCAGGTTTCCTCGATTCTCAACGCCGCTCGCGACAAGGCTTATACCGCCATCAACTTTACGATGGTTGAGGCATATTGGGAAATTGGCAAGAGCATTCTTGAGGAACAAGGCGGCGAGGAGCGTGCCGTATATGGAGAGGCGTTGATCGACGAGCTTGCCGTTAGGCTGACCAGGGATTTCGGCAAAGGATTCAACACCAGAAACCTCCGATACATGCGGCAGTTCTATCTTGCGTTCCCAATTCGGAACGCGCTGCGTTCCGAATTGAGCTGGACTCATTACCGCAGGTTGATGCGCATTCCCGACTCCGAAGCGCGCACTTGGTACATGAACGAATGCGCCGACTCTCGCTGGAGTACACGTCAGCTCGAGCGCCAAATCAACACCATGTTCCGCGAGCGTCTACTTGCCAGCAAGGACAAAGAGACCGTCGCTCAGGAAATCCAAAAGAGCGCCCCCGCTCGTCGCCCCGAGGACATCATCCGCGACCCATATGTGCTTGAGTTTTTAGGCTTCTCGGACGACGCTGCGTTTCGCGAGAGCGATCTAGAGCAAGCGCTCATCACGCATCTTCAGAAGTTTCTGCTGGAGCTTGGCCGCGGCTTCGCTTTTGAGGCGCGCCAAAAGCGCATCGCCTTCGATGGTCGCCACTTCTATATTGACCTTGTGTTTTACAACTATCTGATGCGCTGCTTTGTACTCATCGACCTTAAAACCGATGATCTCACGCATCAGGACTTGGGCCAGATGCAAATGTACGTGAACTACTACACGCGCGAGCTCATGAACGAAGGCGACAATCCACCCATAGGCATCGTGCTCTGCGCGGACAAAAGCGATTCGATTGTCGAGTACACGTTGCCCGAAGACAACGACCAAGTGTTTGCCGCCAAATATCTGCCGTATCTTCCAAGCAAGGAAGAGCTGGCGCGCGAGCTGAGCGCCGAGTACCGCGCCATCAACGAAGCGGCGAACGTCGAGGCGTAAGGGCAACAGTACAGTACGGCCGACGTCCCCAAAGTCGTTCCGCACCACCTGGCATACGAGGAGTTTTTCATGACAGACAGACCGAAAGCCACACTGCGCGACTGTATCTATGGACTCGCCGTTGGCGACGCGCTGGGCGTCCCTTATGAGTTTAGGCCCCGCGGCACGTTCGAATGCACCGACATGATCGGCTACGGCACGCACGGGCAACCCGCCGGCACCTGGAGCGACGACACGTCTATGACACTAGCCACCTGTAACTCGATTAGGGAGCTTGGGCGCATCGACATCGCGGACATGCGCAACAAGTTCGTGAGCTGGATCGCCAATGGCGAATATACGATAGACGGCGTTTTCGATTACGGCGGCACGACCGCTCGCGCCCTGCGCAGCGGCAAAGGAGGCTCCGGCGAGCGCGACAACGGCAACGGCTCGCTCATGCGCATCGCTCCCCTGGCGTTCACCGACGCGACAGACGAAGAGATTTGCGAGGTCTCCGCGATTACGCACGCCCACAGAACGTCAACCGACGCATGCGTCATATTTGTCGAGCTGATGAGGGGCGTGATGAACGGCGCGCTTCCCTCGTGGGCGCTCCACCTGAAAGACGTGCCCGAGCACAAAATCAGGTCCGGCGGCTTCGTGCGCGACACGCTTAAAGCCGCTACTTGGTGCTTTGTGAACACCACCAGCTACGAGGAGTGCGAGCTCACCGCCGTCAACCTGGGCGACGATACCGACACCACCGCAGCCGTCGCCGGCGCCCTCGCGGGTGTGGCATACGGTATGGACGCCATCCCGCAGGAGTGGGTCGACACCCTGCGCGGCAAAAAGCTGATAGAACAATGTTTGTTTTAAATCGTGTCTAAGGCAAAGGTGGCGTCTGCCAGCGTGAGGGTATGAGGAGGCCAAACAAATGTTGATTACAGAATGCACCGTCATAGGTCCGTTCGTCACAGAGCGAAACACCGTGGGCCCGCACACTGCACTGGTCTTCGAAGCCCCTCTGCCGTCCTCGGGATGGCACACCATCGTGGCAGACGGCAACGCTATAAAACAATACCAGTCATGGACGCCGGCGACGATATCCTTGCTATAACCGGCGAGCATGACCTGACAGGTAAACACGCGACCTTCGTCTGATGTAGGCCCGTTGGCTGCCACAAAAAAGGGCCGGTTGCACCCGGCCCTTTAGACGATAGCACCTGCGTTGCCCGCGCTTCCGAAGTGTGACTAGCTGAGGAGCGGGTTCCGCGGCACAACATGATTTTACCCGGCGAGGTGGATATTCTGCAGCCGCTCCACCGTTTATTTACATCTAGCACCTGTTAAACGACCGGACAGTAGCTCTCACTCCCCTACTTCCCAAAAATCGCCGCGAACAAGCCCCTGCGCTTGGGCTTTTCTTCTCGATAGGAGCCCTCGGCTGCAGCCGCCACCTGCCGTGGCTGCTCGCCACCCCCACGTCGCACGATCTGGTACAAAAACGGCGATTTGACGTATTTGACCTCGATGGGCGTGGCGTGCACGGTGCTTTCGCTCGACAGCATCATGCTGGGATTGAGCGGCGCCACGATATGTGTCTCGCGCTTGTCGCTAAACACTACCGCTGCCGCACGACCCGTCTGGCCGTTCACGGCGATGCGCACCTGCTCGCCGTCGCGGCTATCCAAAGCCGGGCGATCGACAAAGTAGACCGGCACCATCACCATGCCGTCCTTGTGCTTGCGGGCCTTGCGCGCCCACATGCGGATGCTCTTTTTATTGAGCCCCAGGGTCGCCTCGGCGTCGTTGCCCGCAACGTCGAGCGCCAGCTTATCAATGACCACCTGGTCCTTGGTGGACGCATCGACCGAGACGACGCGGAAGTCGCCTTCTTGCATGGCGGGATCGAACGGTCCCACCCTGCCAAAGTCCCACGGCTCCAAAATTCCCATAAGACGAACGTCCAGGTAGTTGGCCCTGGGGTATGCCCAATCGAGCACCTCGTAGTACACCAGGGTCTCCTTGCTCAGGCCCTTGCCCGGGAAGGACGCCATCATGCGCAGGTCCGCCAGCGCCATGGGGAAATAGAAGAGCATCATGTCGTTTTGGATCGCATCTTCCACATCGTGCCCGGCAAAGGCATCTGGATACTGACGCACCAGCTGCAGCGCGTTGGCACGCGCCTGCTGTGGGGAGATCTCGCAGGGAACGCCCTGCTCGGGCACATACTCCGCGCCCACGCCCATGGTCAGACGCTTGCTAAACGTGCCGGGTTTGAGCAGGTCGGCCACACCGATCTTGTTGCCACAGGACGGGCATTCAAATACACGCTGAGTGGACTCGCCCTCAAAGGACGCGCCGCAGAAGGGACAGGGAATGCTCACATGCGTCGCCTCTTGGAACTCCTGCGCCGTTCCGCGATCTTCCCACAGCAGATGCTCCAGAACCGACTGATTGCGCCAGTGCGAATTGAAAAAATACCAGTCCGGGTCCTCTGGGCGCTCGAGCTGCGAGACATGCGTGAGTTTGAGCAACCCGTCAACCACCGTCAGCGGTGTATGGCGAATGCCCAGAGCACTCTTGGGCTCCCCGGCATCCGCCTGCCACGGGATGACCGTTCCGCAATAGGCGCACTCAAAGCTGCGCTTTGCCTGGTGCGAATACATGGGGCCGCCGCAGTTTTGGCATTTAATGGCAAACATCTCGTCCATGGAAACGTCCTCCTTTGCACAGGGGCTGTCGACATTAAGTATGTCGAGCAAACAGGCACATGCCAATACCCATGTGGCCCAAAATGGAGCACTCGGACGGACGAGAAGGCGCAGCGGGCTCGCTGCCGCGCGGACAGTCACTCGTCTACATCTGCACTCGTTAGCACAGGTAGACCATTGCTGCATTTTCTGAACATCGGCGCACGACGCGCCCGTGCGAGCTACACTATCCCCTTAAACATGATTGTGAGGACGACCGCTATGCTATTTGTAAATCGGCTGGTACATACGCTTGTTCCCGGCAGCGAAAGCGAGCCGGTCGATACCTCCTGCCGCACCAATGCCGGCTTTGCCGCAAGCCTCATCTGCATCGGTCTCAACATCACGCTGTGCCTGGCCAAAGGCATCGCGGGCCTACTCGCGGGCTCCGTGTCGCTTGTCGCCGACGCTTTCAACAACCTCTCCGATGCCTCGAGCAACATCGTGAGCCTGCTCGGATTCCGCCTTGCCAGCCGCCCGGCCGACGAAGGGCACCCCTACGGCCACGGCCGCTACGAGTATCTGGCGGGATTGTTTGTCGCCGTCCTCGTTTGCGCCGTCGGCCTCAACCTAATCCTCGAATCGGTCACCAAGATCATCAAGCCCTCGCCCACCGCGTATTCAGCCCTCTCCATGGCCGCCCTTATCCTGTCCATGCTCGTCAAGTTTTGGATGGCGGCGTTCAACCGCACACTGGGCAACCGCATCGATTCCGAGACGCTCATCGCCACGGCGCAGGATTCCAAAAACGACGTCATCACCTCGGGCTCGGTTTTGGCGGCCGCGCTCATTTCACAGACGACCGGCTTTGACCTCGACGGCTGGGCGGGCCTGGGCGTAGGCATCTTCATCTGCATCAGCGGCATGGGCCTGGTGCGCGACGCCATCAGCCCGCTGTTGGGACAAGCGCCCGACCCCAAGCTCGTCCAGGAAATCCGCGACAAGATCATGTCGTATCCGCAGGTCTTGGGCACACACGACCTGATGGTGCACGACTACGGCCCCGGTCGCCAATTTGCCAGCGCCCACGTGGAGATGCCCGGCGAAGGCGATGCCTTTGAGCACCACGAGATCCTGGATACCATCGAGCACGATATCAAGCGCCAGATGGGCATCGACATCACGCTGCACTGCGACCCCATCGCCACAACCGGCGACGACCTGCGCGGCTGGGTCAAACGCGGCATCATGCAGATCGACCCCGCGCTCTCCATCCACGACCTGCACGAGCACGACAGCTTCGTTTCGTTTGACCTGGTGCGCCCCGACGGCTTTGACATATCCGACGAGGAGCTGCTGGAACTCGTCACGCGCATCGTACACGAACGCCGACCCGATGCCTCGTGCGTCGTCACGTTCGATTCCGGCTTTAGCTCGCCCGACCGCCCGGCCGAGCAGCTGTAATCGACAGCAAAACGGGACGCAGGACCGCCGACCAACGCGCATGTGCGCCCGGTCACGCAATTCTGCGTCCCGTTTTTGTTTGTGCCGCCAAGGCTCTTGCTGCTCAGCCGCTAGTTGCCCTGCGCGCCCGAAATGCCGTTTTGCAGGGTGTCCCAGGCGTTCGTTGCCATGTCGCCCAGGTTCTGTGCGGTATCGCCGAGATTCTGAGCCGTATCGCCCAGCTGCTGGGCCTTATCCCCCAGCTCTTGGGCCTTGTTGCTTAGGTCATCCAGCGTATTGGAGCTCGAGCTGTCCGCAGCGCCCTGATCGTCGGACACATTGCCCGACGAGCTGTCCTTGCGCGTGAGCTGGACCTCCAGGTTGCCGTTGTCGTTATAGTAGGCAGACGTAACGATCCAATTGGCATCGACGACGGGCGTCGAGCCGTCATCGGTCAGAATGACGGCATTCGAAAGGTCGGCGCCGCGAGACTTGAGGAGCTTCTTGGCGTTGGACCAATACTGCCCCGGAATATCGCTCAGGTCAACCACAGCCGACGAGGTGGCCTCGGTCTGTTCGGTCGTGGTGTCGGTCGTGGCACCCCGTTTGTTGAGCATGCCCGACACGATGGCGAACACAACCGACAGGGCAAAGAAAATCGCCAGCACGATCAGGATCTTCTTGATCACGCTCGACGAACGCGAAGGCTTCTTCTCCTCGTCCTCACCGTACTGCGGAATAGACTTGGGATACTCGCGATACGGCTCGCGTGCATATCGGTCGCGCGACTCGTAGCGCGGCTGTGCCGTGCGCGGCATATATGTCGTCTGCTGAGGTTGCGGAATGGGATTTTGCAGCAGGTCATCATAAGGGTCTGCCGCCGCGTTGCCGTAGGGGCTCTGCGACGAAGCACCATACGGGTCTTGCGGTGCGTTTCCGTAGTTCACAACGCGTGTGGGATCAGCCGAAGCCTGCGTTGCATCGGGAGCAGCGTAGCCGGGATTCGGCACGACGCGGGTCGTATCGGCGCCATTGCCCGTCCGCGGGGAGCCGTAGCCACCCATTACGGTCGTCTTATCCTGGTCCATGCAACGATTCCTTTCCGTCGCCCGTAAGCATCAAGTTATCCAAGCATTCTACCCGCGCAAATGCCTCGGACAAAATAATCCCCGGCGACGCTATATCTGGCGTTGCCGGGGACTGTTCAATTCGTTGCTTGCCGCCTTGTTCTACTCGTTAGGTACGTATGTTGCCTTGGCTCGCTCGGGCGTTACATCCTGACCGCTGGAATAGCTCGAGTCGAAGGCGTGCGCCACCAGATCATGCGTATCCCAGGCCATGCAGTCAAATACGCCGGTATCAAGGACAACAATGTAGCCCTTGCCGTCGTAGTAGAAATGGTCCTCGGTAAAGTTGTCGTCATCGTCGATGTTGTCTTCGGATATGGAGTCCATATCCGGTTTTGCCGTCTTAATCGCCTGCTTAGCCTCGCTCTTAAGGGTGTCGAATGAAAGACTATGCTGCGCAAGCGAATCCTCGAGCGAGACCTGCTCGCCCGTCTTGAGGTTATAGTACGCCGACCTCGTCACCTGCTCCGAGCGATACGGGGGCCGATAACTGCTGGTGAACGTGCGCACGCAGGCGATATCGCCATCGATTGAAACGATCTCGGCGGTGTACATCATGGTCACGCGGCTGTCCTCGTCATCCATCGAAGCCTGTTTGCTTGCTTCAAGCGTGTCAGCAACCAGCTGAACCATGTCCTTATTGAATTTGGCAACACCCACGCCCTGCCCCTTCACTTGGGGATAGGTCCACGTAGCCGTAATCTGGCATGTGTCTTCGGGGGAAGGATTCAGCGGGCCTTCGCCAACTGCAGCCGTAAAGTCGACATCCTGCGTGGCGGAAACAGCCTCGTAGCCCACCTGCTCACTGTCATCGTCCTTCGACTTCAGCTGTTCCAGCGTCGTGGCGACCGATGCGATGGCATTGGCCACTCCTTCCTCGGTGCCGGTAAACTCGGCGCTAAGCTCGGGCACTTCATTGGTGCCGGCAATCTTCGAATCGTCAATCGGTGACGGACCGGCAATCGCACTAAATGTCTTGCCATCATAGGCATCGAATTCGCACTCATAGCCGTCACGGGATTCGTCTATACCAACTGGAACCTCTTTGACGTTGATTTTCTTCCCGTCATGCAAATATCGCCTGAACCCATAGGTGCCATCGCAATCGTAAACACGGAGTGAAACGCCAACGCACATAACATCGACCCAGATATCAGGCTCGTACACCTTTTCAATCTCACCATCGCGATATGCCCAAACCTCAGCCTTGGCGGCAGTGGCACCATTGGTGTTAAAAAGCGGCTCGTCAGAGTATTCGATCAAGAGCTCATCCTGACCATCGCCGTCAAAGTCTATAAGCTTTGCATAGGCAACACCCTGGGCTCCGTACGTAGATTGAGAAACCTCGACAGCCTCGCCCTCGCCGTACTTCTTTTGGTACTCGAGGATCTTGTCGGTGAACAGCTCGTTGGCCGTCTTGACCGCTGCCTTGGCAGAGGCCTTGGCCTCCTTCTTGGACTGCGTGAGCTCGACGCTCTTGGGGGCGTCCGAACCCTCCTTGGCATAGTCGACCTTCATGGTGGTCGTGCTCTTCTTTTTACCCTTGCCCGAGGTGATGGTCATCTGATACTTCTGGTCGGGCAGCTCGCCAAAGTCCTCCATGGCAAAGCCGTCCTCACCATCGACCTTGATGGTATAGCTCTTGCCCTTGCCGGACACCGGCGCCAGCTCGACGGTATAGCTGCTGAGCTTTTTGCCCTTGCTGTTCTTGGGCAGAACTTTGGTCTCACACGCGCAGACAACGTAGCCCTTGCCGCCCGAAGTCACCTCGGACGACGCGCCGATGCGCGGCACGACGACAATTGCCGCCACAATGGCGACAACGGCAACACCGCCGATAACGGCAGCGACGATACGGCCCTTGTGCTTGGTTTTTTTGGGCTGCGGCGTCGGAACAAACGGCTGAGCGGCCTCGACAGGGTCGGTCATAGGCTCCTCATAACGAGGCTGCGCTGCCATATGAGCCGGGACACCCAGAGGGGCGTGCTGCCCCGCAGGAGCGGTCGCCGGCGCATCCCCTACCGGAAACGCCACAGGCTCCGCCTGGTCCTCGGCCCCGCCCACACGAGCGCCGCAACTCGTACAAAACGTGGAGCCGTCGGGTATCTGAGCTCCGCACTTGGTGCAATACATCGCATCTCCCGTCTCTTTGCGCGGCGCAAACGCCCGCGCGCAGTTCTTCCAACTACACCGTACGAGAGAAATCCCCATTCTTGTTGCGCAACATTGCCGCCGCGCCAAAAACTATGCCGGTTTACTACGATGATTTGCCCGTGCTCGAGCGCACAACTTTCCGTGCAAGCAAAACCGCAGGTAGACGAGTCGGTCATTTTCAGAAAACGAGGGCGTGGTCGAAGGATGCCGATTCATCGTAGTAAACCGGCATAGTTTTGAGCGGGCGACCCCGTACACGCAGCTTTATTGACCCAGCAGCCCCAACATAATCCGTTTTCTTCCGCCCCCTTGGGATCAAAAAAGCCCCGCCGGGCCTTGGTGGGCTCGACGGGGCAGGCATGCGGCTATGAATTGTGGGGTTAGAACAGGCCGGTGATGTTGCCGTCGTTGTCGACGTCGATGTTCTCGGCCGCGGGAACCTTGGGCAGGCCCGGCATGGTCAGAACGCTACCGGTCAGCGCGACCACAAAGTGGGCACCGGCGGAAACCTTGAGTTCACGTACCGTGATGCGGAAGCCCTCGGGGGCACCTAACGCCTTGGCGTTGTCGCTAAAGCTGTACTGCGTCTTGGCCACGCACACCGGCAGGTTGCCAAAGCCGTTCTCGCGCAGCTCGGCGAGCTGACGCTTGGCGGCCGGCGTAAAGTCGACGCCGTCGGCGCGGTAGACCTTGGTGGCAACGGCCTCAAGGGCGTCGGCAACATCGGCGCCGTCCTCGTAGGCAAACTTGAGCTCGCTCGGCTGCTCGATCAGGCGCATAACCTCATCGGCCAGCTCGAGCGCGCCCTCGCCGCCCTTGGCCCAGACCTCGGACAACTTAACGTTAACGCCGAGCTTCTGGCACTCGGACTCGATGAGCTCCAGCTCGGCCTCGGTGTCCGTCGGGAAGCGGTTGATGGCGACCACACAGGGCAGACCATACACGTTCTGGATGTTGTCAACGTGGCGCAGCAGGTTGGGCATGCCGGCTTTGAGGGCCTCGAGGTTCTCCTCGTTGAGGTCGGCCTTGGCGACACCACCGTTGTACTTAAGCGCGCGGGCAGTCGCGACGACCACGACGGCGCTGGGGCGAACACCCGTCATGCGGCACTTGATATCGAGGAACTTCTCAGCACCCAAGTCGGCACCGAAGCCGGCCTCGGTAATGGCGACATCGCCAAAACGCATGGCCATGCGGGTGGCCATGATGGAGTTGCAGCCATGGGCGATATTGGCGAAGGGGCCGCCGTGGACAAACGCAGGCGTGCCCTCGAGCGTCTGCACCAGGTTGGGCTTGAGCGCATCCTTAAGCAGGGCCGCCATGGCGCCCTGAGCCTTGAGATCGCGGGCACGAACGGGCTCGCCGGCAAAGCTGTAGCCGACGACGATCTCACCCAGGCGCTCCTTGAGGTCGTTGATGCTCGTGGACAGGCACAGGATTGCCATGACCTCGGAGGCGACGGTGATGTCGAAGCCGTCCTCGCGCGGCACGCCCTGAGCCTTGCCGCCAATGCCGTCGATGACGTGGCGCAGCTGACGGTCGTTCATGTCGACGACGCGCTTCCAGGTGATGCGCTTGACGTCGATGCCGAGCTGGTTGCCCTGCTGAATATGGTTGTCGAGCATGGCGGCCAGCAGGTTGTTGGCGGCACCGATGGCATGGAAGTCACCGGTAAAGTGCAGGTTGATGTCCTCCATGGGGATGACCTGAGCCCAACCGCCGCCGGCGGCACCGCCCTTTACGCCAAAGACGGGACCGAGCGAAGGCTCGCGCAGGGCCACGGCGCTCTTGACGCCGCGACGACGCAGACCGTCGGCAAGGCCGATGGTCGTGGTGGTCTTGCCCTCGCCCGCGGGCGTGGGGTTGATAGCGGTCACGAGGACAAGCTTGGCCTGGTGATCAGTTGGCTCGTTGAGCAGGGAATAGTCGACCTTTGCCTTGTCAAAGCCGTACGGAATCAGATGCTTAACGTCGACGCCGGCGTTCTTGGCCACCTCGGTAATAGGCAGCGGCGTAACAGAACGTGCGATTTCGATGTCAGTAGGCATGGGCGGTCCTTTCGTTACCGGATGAGAAAAAGACCAATCCAGCATAGCACGCACGCGCAATAGTAAAACACCCGCAACCGGCAAACGGCGATATGTTTACCCGATGCCCAGCGATAGCCTACAGACGCGCCGGCACAAAGGCCCCTAGACGGTCGGCTCGATTCCCAAATGCTCAAAGGTGCGAAGGGTTGCCTGACGACCCTGCGGCGTGCGAATCATCAATCCACACTGCAGCAGATAGGGCTCGTAGACATCCTCGAGCGTGCCCGGGTCCTCGCCCACCGCGCTGGCAAGCGTGGTCAGGCCCACGGCGCGACCGGAGAACGTCTTGGCGAGCGTTTCCAAAATACGAATGTCCATCCAGTCCAAGCCAAGCTCGTCGATCTCGAAGAACTCGAGCGCCTGACGGCAGATGTCGAGCTCGATGGGACCGTTGCCGCGCACTTGCGCGTAGTCGCGCACGCGCTTGAGCAGACGGTTGGCAAGACGCGGCGTGCCACGCGAACGCGAGCCGATCTCGAGCGCGCTGGGGTGGTCAATCGTCACGCCCAAGATGGTCGCCGAGCGCGTCACGATCTGGGCGAGTTCCTCGACGGTGTAGTAATCCAGGCGATACGAGATGCCAAAGCGGTCGCGCAGCGGGCCCGTGAGCATACCGGAACGGGTCGTGGCCGCCACCAGCGTAAACTTGGGGATATCCAGGCGAATCGAGCGCGCCGCCGGACCCTTGCCGATCACGATATCGAGCGCAAAGTCCTCCATCGCGGGATACAGGACCTCCTCGACCGAACGGTTGAGGCGGTGGATCTCATCGATAAACAGAACGTCGCCCGGCTGCAGGTTGGTAAGGATGGCCGCCAGGTCACCGGTTCGCGCGATGGCCGGACCGCTCGTCGTCTTAATCTGGGCGCCCAGCTCGTTGGCGATAACGGTGGCCAGCGTGGTCTTGCCCAAGCCCGGAGGGCCCGAGAAGATCACGTGGTCGAGCGTCTCGCCACGGCTCTGAGCTGCCTCGATCAACACGCGCAGGCTCTGCTTGATGTGCTCCTGGCCACAGTAGTCGTCCAAGCGCTGAGGGCGCAAGGTGCGGTCGACATCGAGGTCCTCGGGCGTCAGCTCCGAGCCCACCATGCGCTCGCCATGCGCCATGGATGCCGCCGGCGAGTTGCCGGGCGTCGCCCACAGGTCCTGAGAGTCATCGGCTTCCCACATCACGCATCCATTCCGAGTCGCTTAAGCGCTGCGCCGAGCAGATCCTCGACACGCATATCCTGCCCATCATACCCGCTCAGGGCAACATCGGTCTCCTGCGGGCTAAAGCCCATGGAAAGGAGCGCCGCACGGGCATCATCGATGGCCGAGGGAACGGCGGCGGGCACGGGCATCGCGACCTGTCCGGGAATCACGTCGACCGGCACAAAGCCCTTGTCCTTGGCAAAGGTGCTCTTAAGCTCCAAAATCAGGCGCTGCGCCGTCTTTTTGCCCACGCCGGGCACCTTGGCCATGCCTTTGTCATCCTCGGCCATCACCAGCGAATACAGCTGTCCCACGGTATAAGTGGAAAGCACAGCGAGCGCCAAACGCGGGCCGACGCCCGAGACAGACACGAGCCGGTCGAACATCGTGCGCTCGTCCTTGGAGGCAAAACCGAAGAGCGTCATGGCGTCCTCACGCACCTGCATGCGCGTGTAGAGGCGGACCTCGCCGCCGGGCGTCGGCAACGTGGCCGCAGTGCTGCCCGAGATGCCGAGCTCAAAGCCCACGCCCGACACATCAACGACGGCCGAGCTCATCGTGGCCTCGACAAGCGTTCCATGGAGCTGGGAAATCATCAGTATCCGGTTCCTCTCTGTTGATAGAACTCGCCACCGGTGAGGGCGCGGGTGCGGCTGAGGTTTACATGACAGATGGCGCACGCCAGGGCATCGGCGGCATGGTCGGGATGCGGGTCGTGGTCGAGCTGCGTGAGCGTGCGCACCATGTAAGCAACCTGCCGCTTGTCCGCGGCGCCGGTACCCACTACAGCCTGTTTGATTTGCATGGGCGTGTACTCGCCAATCTCGAGCGCGCACTCCGAAAGCGCCACGAGCGCGGCGCCGCGGGCATGTGCCGTGGGGATGGCCGAACGAACGTTGGCACCAAAGTAGATGCTCTCGATGGCAGCCGTGTCGGGGCAGTACCGCTCGACCACGCCCTTAAGGTCATGGGCAATGTGCGACAAGCGCACCGCGAGCGGACTCCCGGCACTGGTCTCGATGCAACCGTAGGCACGGCAGCGAACCTCGCCGCGCCGCTCCTCGATAATCCCCCAACCCGTATGGGCCAAACCGGGGTCGATACCCAAGATAACCAAGCCAGCCTCCCCTCGCCTTTTTCCAAGCGCAAGGCAAGGCCCCGCGCACTATTCACGAACGTCTGTTCTAGAATAACACAACAGGGCCGGTTTGCTTTGCTGAAGCATCGGGGTTGGGAGCGAATCCTATCCCCAGTCTAGTTCTGCGAGAAAAACGGGAACTGTCTTGGATCCACTGGCGGATGAGGCATCGGCATGCCCTGAGGTCCACCTTGCGGACCACCCTGACCGCCCATCATCTTATCGATGGCGTCCTGGACCTCGCCCTCAAACTTCTTCATGCCCTCGTGCAGACGGCGCTGACCGTCCTCGGAACGCAGCTCCTCCATCTGCTCGGGCGAAATACCCAGCAGTTCACCGAGCACGCCCATCATCTCGTTTCGCACGCGCTCGCTCGAGTCCTCGTCGGCATAGCGGCGTACCTCGGCGCGCGCCAGCGAGTCGACCGTCATGCGCTCTTTGCCGCTGAGCCCCAGATCGGACCACGCGAGCATATATGGCCAGGAGCGCTCGGCAAACGAACGGGCCGAGACAATCGGTGCCGTCGGCAGTTGGCGGCGAGCGGCCTCGCCCTGGCGCACGAGCATCAACAGCAGCGAGCAGGCCTCGGGCTTGCCGACAGTCATCGGGATATCGTCAAAGGGACGGTTGCGGTCCACGTGCGACTCGAGCGTGCCATCGACCTCGCCCGGCTCAAGCCCACCGAGCAGCTGCGCCGCGCGGTCAAGCATGTCGACCGGACCGTCGAGCGTCGAGAGCGTCTGCGCCAGCACGCGCTCCATGCAATCCTCCACCGCGTTGAGCGTCACGAGCTCCTGCGGCACCACGGCAGACGTACGGTTGCGCACGCGCGCCACAAACTCGAGCGTCGATAGATACACATCGCCAAAGGGCGCAAAATCGCCCTGGTAGCCACCGCAAAGCGCGGGCGCCGCCAGCGCGTACTCAGTCTTAGACAACGGACTCAACGCCATAGCGCCCAGCTCGAGCGCCGTGTCCTCGAGCATCAGGCCCAGCGCACGCGAGCGCAGGCGTTCGGCGTCGCCCGCCGACACGTCGCGGTCGAGCACACGCGCGGCATCCGGCGCATCGCGCTCAACCGTGCGAATATGCAGGCGCTCGGCAATGGCACGGACGGCGGCACAGCAAGCCGCCTCGGCCTCCTCCTGCGCCGGCGTAAAGATGCGGTTGCGCCCCAGCACCAGACCGATCACATTGCGCGGACCCAGGGCGTCGACGGCAAGCGCCGCCAGCAAAGACGACGGCAGGTCGCCCTCGAGCGCCACCACGGCACGCGACGTACCGTGGGCGCGGGCGTTGTCGCGCACGGCAAGTACCAGCGCCTGCCACAGCCACTCCTCGGAGCGAAACTCGGGCAGCTCATGGTCCTCCAAGGCATCGAGCATCACGCCGCGCTGAATCTCCTGAACCAGCAGGCTCTCCTCAAAACACGGCGCCTGGGCCACCACGCGGCCGCAGTCGTCGAGCACAAACGACCCACCGGTATACACCGACTCGTCGTACGCACCGACCGGCGCCATGCAGGCAAACCACACGCTGCGCTTGGATGCGATCTTGCGGTAGGCGCCACTGCGCACGGCGGCAACGGCGGCGGTCTCGCGGTCGGTCATATCGAATGCGTTGAACTGGAAATAGGCAATGAGGTCGACACCGGTCGGCAGCATCTCGAGCTCACGGTCCAGGTCGAAGATCACCGCGATGCGCACGCCGTCCACGTCGAACACCGGCGGCGCCCAACGCGCATCGTTGTTCTCGCCGCGCTGCAGGGCAATGCTCGCGCGGGCGGGCACTACGCGACCGTCCTTGAGCATCATGTAGTCGAGCAGCGGCTGCCCCTCAAACGAAACCGCCGCGGGCACGATGCAAATCATGTCGAGCTCCTGGATACGCTCAGCGACGCCGGTCAGACCGGCAAGCATATCGTGCTCAAAGTCGGCAGCGCCCACCAGGCCACCGGGCAGGGCTCCCATAAAGAGCGGAGCGGGCACGCACAGCACGCGCGCACCGCGCTCATGGGCCAGGCGCGCCTGGTCCTCGATGCGGCTGCAGATGCCCTCAATATCACCCAGGCGCATATCGATCTGTGCAAGTGCGAGCTTCATGGCTCAGCCCTTTCCGTCGTAAACCGTCGTTATCGTAGTAAAAGCGCCGGCCGCAAGATGCAGTCGGCGCTTGCATGTGCATATGCTAGCTATGATACCCCGAGCGGGGGCACGCTCCTAGAACGTCGCGGACCACAGCCCGTGCAGGTTGCAATAGGCATAGACGGTACCGGTCTTGGAACCGCCGGCAAAAAACGTCGCGGGTTTCATGCCGGGCTCAAGGTAGTGGACCTCAAGACGGCCCTCGGCCTCAAGCGCGATCCACTCGATGTAGTGCTCGGGCAGGCTGGGGTGTTCGACCGATCCCACACGTGCGCGAATCACGTGGCCGTCGCGTTCGCTCTCGACGACGGGCACGTGCTTCTCGTGCGCCGCGTCCTCGGTGTTCGCGGTCAGCTCCGTGCAGCCGGCAGGGGTCGCAACGTCGTCGCCAAGGGCGGCGATAAGCTTGCCGTCGGGGTCCTTAAAGAATTTCGCCATGATGTTCTCCTTTGCTGATGTGCCAATGTTCTCGATGGTTCTTATGCCCAAAGGCAAACGAACCATCCACGGCATGGCAAATGAACACATAACGAGCGAGGCGAGCGCCCGGGGTCAGGGCGCGCCGGCAATCTGGAGCCGCCTCGGCAGTCCCGGTCGCCATCTGCGCAGGCTAGCGACCGTCGCCGCCGAGCAGCGCCAGAACATCCTCGCGGGTAAACAGCGCCGACGAGATACCGTCGCCGCCGAGCACGCTGTTGACCAGGTCGCGCTTGGACTCCTGCATCTGCATGATGCGCTCCTCGATCGTGTCCTTGGCGATGAGCTTGTACACGGTCACGGTGTGCTGCTGCCCAATGCGGTGTGCGCGGTCGGTCGCCTGGTCTTGTGCCGCCACGTTCCACCACGGGTCGTAGTGGATGACCACGTCGGCGGCCGTCAGGTTGAGGCCGACGCCGCCCGCCTTGAGTGAGATCAAAAAGACCGGCACCTCGCGCGCTTGGAACTGCGCGACCATCTTGGCGCGGCTTTCCTTGGACGAAGCGCCCGTGAGCTTAAGAAAGCCGATGTCCTCCTTGGCCAGGCGCTTGCCGATGATATCGAGCATGCCCGTAAACTGGCTAAACAGCAGGATGTGGTGCCCGCCGTCAATCGCTCCGTGCACAAGCTCCATGCAAGCGTCGAGCTTGGCACTCCCCGACTTGTAGTCCTCGTAGTGCAAGTGCGGGTCGCAGCAGATCTGGCGCAGCTTGGTGAGCTCGGCGAGCACCTTGAGCTTGTCCTTCTTAAACTCGTTGGCCTCGCGATGCTGCACCTGCTGGGCGATGCGGTCCTGGTTGGCCAGATAGAGCTTGCGCTGCTCGCCGGTGAGCTGCGCCATGACGGTGTCCTCGATCTTCTCGGGCAGGTCGGCCACCACGTCTTCCTTAACGCGGCGCAGCACAAACGGCGACACGAGTGCCTGCAGGCGAGCGGCGCTATCGCCCTCGGCGTGTTCGACCGGGCTCTCAAAGCGCTTGGCAAACGACTCGCGCGTGCCCAAAAGGCCCGGCATCAAAAAGTCGAAGATGCTCCAGAGCTCGGACAGGCGGTTTTCGATGGGCGTGCCCGTCAGGGCAAAGCGCACACCGGCGGGCAGGCGCTTGGCGGCGCGTGACACCTGGGTGAGCGGGTTTTTAATGTACTGGGCCTCGTCGAGCACCACACGGGCAAAGTCCTGCTCGGCATACTCGTCGATATCGCGACGCATGAGGTCATACGAGGTCACGACCACGTTGTGCTCGGCCACGCCGGCAATTTGCACGCGACGCTGAGCCTTGGCGCCCACGATGGCGCACACGTCGAGCGAAGGCGCAAAGCGCTCCAGCTCGGCAGTCCAGTTGTACACGAGCGATGCCGGGCATACCACGAGTGCGGGCTTGGTATCCCCCGCCTCCACGCGCGCTAGGATATGCGCAATCATCTGCAGTGTTTTGCCCAAGCCCATATCGTCAGCCAAGATGCCGCCGAGCCCCAGGTGCTCGAGCGAACCGAGCCACTGGTAGCCATCGACCTGGTAGCCACGCAGCGTGGCCTTGAGCGAGGCCGGCACCGTAAAGTCCATCTTGCCCAGTGTGTCCAAGCGCTCGACGGTGCGACGGAATGCAGCATCGCGATCGGCCTCGAGCGCGGGCGTGCGAGCGAGCATGCTATCGACAAACAGGGTGCTCGATGCGTGAAGCGACACGCCGTCGAGCAGGTCGATGGCATCGACACCCAGGTCCTCGGCAAGGCCAAACGCGGCGCGGGCGCCCTCGTCCAGACGCACGATGTCGCCGGAGGTCAGGCGTGCGAACGTCTGGTGGCGCTTGTACGAGTCGAGATAGATGGCAAGGTCTGCCGCCGAAAGCCCGCTCGCGCCCAGCTCAACGTCGAGCAGGTTGCTCTTGACGGTCGCGCGCACCGAGAGCTTGGGCGCGGGACGCACCGAGATCTGGCGCAGGCGGTCGCTGAGCATGACCTCGCCCAGCTCAGACAGCACAGACAGGCCCTCGGTCAGCAGGCGGAACAGGCTCTCGTCGTCGCGCTCCTCAAACGCCAGGCCGCCCTCGTGGAAATCGAAGTACATGGCAGCCGTGTCCATAACGCGAAACTCCGCTACCACGTCGCGGGGCGGCACTCCGGGGCGCTGGTCTTCGAAGGGGCTCCCCGGAGCACCCAGGCTAAAGAGATCTGACGACCAGTCGCCGTAGGTAACCGTAATTTTGCAGGTCACGAGCCCATCGTCGGCACCGATCGCCATAGCAAAGCTCGGCTCGGGTGCCACGGTATCGAGCGCGGCGGGCGCGGTGAGGTCGGTGTAGTCGCGCAAAATGGGCAGCGCCATGCGGCAGAACTCGCCCACCTGCTCGGCGGCAATATGGGCGGGCGTGCGACACGGCAGCAAGCGCGACAAAAAAGGTGCGGCATGCTGAGCAAATGCAGCGTCGGTACGGCGCGCACGGCGCGTGTCAACCAAGTAGGCGACATCGCCCGACGCAAAGCAGTACATATCGGCGGGCAGGCGCAGGTCATAGCTACCACCAGCCGCCGGCGCGATTTTGGCGGCAAGGAGCGGCGGTTGTTTTGCCGAGGCCTCGTCCTCCCCCACCGGCGACAACTCAACCGCCACCTCGTAGGAACGATGCGTCGTCGTCCCTCGAGACCAGGCAGGCTCAAGGGAAATGGTCCGGCCGCGCAGCAGGTCCAGCACGTATACGATGTCATGCTCGGACAGCGGCAACTGACGCTCGGCAACAAAGCCGCTGCGGGCAAAGTCATACGATGCCGAACGCGAGCTTGTAATGTCGCCCAGGTAGGCGACCGTCATCGTGACAAGATCGAGCAGCTTTGACGAAACGTCATCGAAGGCCTCAGGCACGTGGGCAAACGTAAGCTTCTTGCCGTACGAGAACATGCCGCCGCGCACGTAGGCATCGGCCATGCCGTCGATATCCTTGACCACGTAGGAGACCGATCCACAGCGAATGCGGAACTCGAGCGCCCAGCTAAAGCGGTCAGCGAACAGCGGATTGTAGTACGGCACCAACGAGGGCTCCAACGCCGCTTTGGGGGCGTCGGGATCAACGGCACCGGCAAGCTTGCGGCGCATGCTCGCCAGCTCATCCATGCGCGCGTCCGAAAGATCGGAGAGCGCCGCCACAAGGCTCGGGCTCGTGGGGACGGGCGCCGGAAAGGGAAAGTTGGGGTTGACGGCCGGCGCTTTGGGTGCGGTGCGCGCGGGCTGTTTCGACTGCGCCGTAAACGTGCGAACCGGCGTGCGCAGCCCCTCAACAGGCTCAATGCCGCTGGTGTCCAGGTACGCCAGCGCTGTGGCGATGGCGTGTTTGCACATACCGGGATAGCGGTATGCGGCGGGGCAGTCACAGTAGTAGTCGATAACCTCGTGCTCGTCCATATCAAGCGTCACGTGCGTCTTGTACAGGTCGCCGCGCGAGCCGCGCACCGAGCCCTCAACCGTCACGTTTTTGGAGAAGCGCGAGCCGCTGTCCTCAATCGACAGCACGGCACCGTTGAGCATGAGCGAACGCCCCTTCATAAAGGTGCCGCGCAGCGCCGCCTCTTTGCGAAGCGCCTGCACAAACGTCCCCAGTGCCATCACTTCCTCCAATCAACCCGCCAAATGATTTTTCTGGGACGGGGATGAAAAAATCATTCCCCGCCCCAGAAAGGCAGCCCGTTACGCATCACCCAAAATGATTTTTTAATCCCCGTCCCAGAAAAATCATTTTAGATCACCGTTACTCTGCCCTGATTACCCACAATGGCCTTGGCCTCGGCCAGCAGCGGAATCGAGCGCGCGTTGACCTTGGCCGGTACCTCGGCGCGCAGCACGCGCCCGTCCACCTGCTCAATAAAGATCTCCACACGGTCGCCGCCCGGGTTGGTGGTGAGCACCGTGGCCAGGCGCGCCATATTGCCCTGGCTAAAGCGGCTGTTGGGCACCATGACCTCAAACACCTTGGGCTTGTTGCTCTCCTCGTTGAGCTCCAGCGGCACGATCTCCTGCGCGATGATCTGGTCGCCGCGGTCCGAGCGCTCGAGCTTGCCCTTAATGCGCACAAACGCGTCGGACAGCTGCGCGCCGGTCTCGGGATCGACCTCGCCGTACAGATACCCCTCGGCCTCCTTGTAGGTCTTGGGGAACACCACGACCGTGGCCTCGCCTTCCATGTCCTCGAGCTGCACGATGCCCATGGGATCGCCGTTTTTGGTCACGCGCTTGGACACGCTCGAGACCATGCCGGCCCACCACAGCGCCTTGCCCTCGGGAATCTCCTGGTTGATGGTGCCGCCCGTGGGGTTCTGCACTTCGTAGCCGGTATCGATCTGCGAGAACGAGAAGTCGCGCGCCTTGGCTAGCGCATACTCAAACGGGCGCAGCGGGTGGTCCGAGACATAGATGCCCAGAACCTCCTTCTCCTGGCTCAGCTTAAGGTGGCGGTCCCATTCCTGGCCATCCGGATCGGGCACGCTCACCTCAAAGCCCGAGCCCTCGACGTCGCCGAACATATCGAAGAACGACGTTTGGCCGCTCGCGCGATCCTTCTGGCGCTTTACCGCGGCATCGATGATGTTCTCGGGGTTGTTCTTGTCCACAAAGTGCATCATCTGGCGACGCGGATACCCCGTGGAGTCGAAGGCGCCTGCCTTGATCAGCGATTCGATTACGCGACGGTTGGCCTGGCTCGAGTCCACGCGCTCGACAAAGTCGTGCAGCGTCTTAAACGGACCGCCCGCCTCGCGCTCGGCGATAATCGCCTGCGCCACGCCGGTGCCCACGCCGCGGATGCCGGCCAGACCAAAGCGCACGCCCTCCTTGGTAGCCGTGAACTCGGTACCGGACTCGTTGACATCTGGCGACAGCACGGGAATGCCGTCGTGACGGCACGCCGAGACGTAGTGAACGATCTTGTCAGTCTTGCCCGTATAGGACGTCAGAACGGCTGCCATATACTCGTGCGGATAATGCGCCTTGAGCCACGCCGTCTGCATAACCAGAATGGCGTAGCCGGCGGAGTGCGACTTGTTAAAGGCGTAGGACGCGAACTCGAGAACATCGTCCCAAATCTTCTGGGCGACCTCGCGCGTATAGTTGTTCTTGATAGCGCCGTTCATCCAGTGATCGTAGGTGGTCTCGTCGGAGCCATCCTCCCAGTGCAGCACCGTCGACGTGAGCAGCTTGATCTTTTTCTTAGCCACGGGCTTACGGATACGCGAGTCCGATTCGCCCTTGGAAAAGCCGCACATCTCGACGGAGATGAGCATAACCTGCTCCTGGTAGACCATGGTGCCGTAGGTTTCGCCCAGGATGTCGTCCAGACGGTCGTCGTAGGAGACGGCCGGCTCCTTGCCGTTCATACGGTTGATGTAGGACGAAACCATGCCGGCGCCCAGCGGGCCCGGGCGGTACAGGGCGATCAATGCCACGACGTGCTTGTACTCGGTGGGCTTCATGTTCTTGATCGTGGCCGTCATGCCGGCGGACTCGACCTGGAAGACGCCGGCGGTATGGCCGGAGCCCATGAGCTTAAAGATCTCGGGGTCGTCAAAGGGGATCTCTTCCTCTTTGATGTCGATGCCGAAGTTCTTTTTGATGTTTGCCTTGGCCTTAGAGATAACCGTCAGCGTGCGCAGGCCCAAGAAGTCCATCTTGAGCAGGCCCATGTCGGCAACGGTATGACCCTCGTACTGGGTAATCTCGACGCCGCCCTTGGTGTCGAGTTTGGTGGGCACGTGCTCGTTGACGGGGTCGCGGCAGATCAGAACGGCGCACGCGTGCACGCCCTCGCCACGGGTGAGGCCCTCGATCGAGAGCGCCGTGTCGATGATGCGGCGGGCGTCGTCATCCTTTTTATAGGCCTCGGCAAAGTCGGGGTTAAACAGATCCTCTTTGCCGGGTTGCTTGTCGAGCACCTGCTTGAGTTTGACCTTGGGGTCGCTCGAGACCATCTTGGACAGGCGCTGACCCATGTAGACCGGGTAGTCCAGGACGCGCGCGGCGTCGTTGATGGCCTGCTTGGCCTTGATGGTCGAGTAGGTGATGACGTGGGTGACCTTCTCGGGGCCGTAGAGCTGGCGAACGTGTTCCACGACCTCGAGGCGCCGCTCATCGTCGAAGTCCATATCGATATCGGGCATCTCGGTACGCTGCGGGGACAGGAACCTCTCGAACATCAGGCCGTTCTCGAGCGGGTCGAACGCGGTGATGTTCATGGCGTAGGCGACGATAGCGCCGGCGGCCGAGCCACGGCCGGGGCCGACGCCGATGCCGTTGTCCTTGGCCCATTGCACGTACTCGGCGACGATGAGGAAGTAGGCGGCAAAGCCCTTGTCGCAAATGACCTTGTATTCGTACTCAAAGCGCTCTTTGATGTTGACGCCACCGATCTCGCGCGTGGCCCAGTCGTCGCCGTAGTGCTGGCGCAGGCCCTTCTCGCACTCGCGGCGGAACTGGCTCTCGTGCGTCTCGCCGGGATCGAGCAGCGGGAAGCGCGGCAGGATGATGGAGTCCCAGTCGAGCTCGACGTAGCACTTGTCGGCGATCTCGAGCGTGTTGTCGCAGGCCTCGGGGCAATACGGGAACATCGCCCGCATCTCCTCCTCGGTCTTCATGTAGAACTCCGAGCCGGTCATGCGCATGCGGTTGGGGTCGTCGACCTTGGCGTTCATACCGATGCACATGATGACATCCTGCACGGGCGCGTCCTCGCGGCGCAGGTAGTGGAAGTCGTTAGTGGCGATGACCTTGACGCCCACCTGCTTGGCGATATCGATGAGCGTACGGTCCATCTGCTCGTCGGTCAGGCCATTGTCGGTAGTGATGCCGTGTTCCTGGATCTCGATGTAAAAGTCGCCGGGTTCGAAGGTATCGCGGAAGGTCTCGGCCCACTTGATGGCGCCTTCCATGTCGCCGCGGTCGATGTACTTGGGGATGATGCCAGCGATACAGGCACTCGTGCAGATCATGCCCTTGGCGTGGCGGCGCAGGTTGTCGAGCGTCACGCGCGGCTTGTAGTAAAAGCCCTGCACGGCGGCCTCGGAGACCGTCTGCATCAGGTTGACGTAGCCCTCCTGGTCCTTGGCCAAAAGGATCATGTGGTAGAGCTCGGGCTTGTGGTCGCGGGCGAGCGTCTCGTCCGGCGTAAAGTAGACCTCGCAGCCAAAGATGGGCTTGATGACCAGCGGCGGCTTGAGCTCGTCGATGTTGCCCTTCTCGTCCCACATTGCCATGTCCTTAACGTACTGGGCGTGCTCGCGCGGGTTTGCCTCGGGGTCGGGCTCCACCAGCTCGTCGCGGCGGTCCTTTTCCAAGAAGGCCTTGTCGTGGCTCCACGTCTTGTACTCGGGCGTGTTGTGGTTGACGGCGTCGCAGGCCAGCGCCAGGTCGGGCACGCCGTACATGTAGCCGTGGTCGGTAATGGCCACGGCGGGCATGCCCAGTTCAACAGCGCGATTGACCATATCCTGGATACGGGTTGCGCCGTCGAGCATAGAGAAAACAGTGTGATTGTGCAGATGGACGAATGCCATGTGATGGGCTCCGATGCGGGTTCGTGTTCTGACTGAACGATTTTACCGCACGGCACGGACAGCACCCGAACCTAGCCAAACCCACACGGCTACTCACGCAGTTGCGGTGAAATGCGGACTGTTTGGCGGCTTTTTTGGCCAAAACAGTCCGCATTCCACCGCAAGTTATTGAGGCTAGAGGTTATAGGTGACTACTTGGGGCTCGGCGAGCTCGACGAAGACGGCTGGGGCCGTCTGCTCTACGCGGACAAACTTGACCGTCACCGTCTCAAAACCCGCCTTGTGCAGAACATCAGCGTAGACGCGCGCCTGCAGGGCATGCTTCTCCTGCAGCTGCCCCGGCGTCTCGTCCGGCGTGCCGCCCGTCTTGTAGTCGATGACTAGCGCGTGCGACGGATCGGCCGGGTCGGTCGCCAGCGCATCGATGGCGCCTTCAGCATATGCACCGTAGCGAGCGATGTCCTCGTCCTCGCAGCCCAGCGAAAAGAACGGCACCTCGGCGCGAACGCACGGCCAGGCAAGCAGCTCGGCACGGACCGCCGACTTGAGCCAGCGGTCCAGGGCAACGTCGAAGCGCTCGCGCTGCTCCGGCGTCAGGCGCCACAGGCGCGCCAGCGCATCGGCACGCGCGGCGGGCAGCTCATCGGCACCCATCTCGATCAGCCACTGGCAGGCGGCATGGAACGCCGAGCCCAGCGCCATGGGGTTGCCGGCGGGCTCGACAACAGCCACGTCTGCATCCGTCATCTCGGAGCCATCCGACTCCGCATCGTCGCCAGCCTCGTCCATGGGCACGCGGGCCTCGGCCGCACGGTCCTCGGCCTCGGCATGCAGCGCCGCGGCAATCGACGAATAGCTGTACGAATCGCGCGCTGGATACGGGCAGGTGCCCATACGCACGCCCACGGCCTGGGGATACACAAGCTCAAACGCATCGGGCTCGGGGTCGGCAGGACCGGGAACGGCGGCGCGAACATCTGTGCCGGCGCCTTCCGCTTCCGCATCACCGCGGACAAGCCTGCCCTCGGCATCCAGCGAAGCGTTGGCCTCAAACGCCTGCTCGCCAAAGGTAAAGTTTGCCAGCGAGATGAGTTCGTAGTCGCCCGGCTGCGAGTTGTCGAACACCAGGCGATCGGCATCGAGCTGCGGCATCTCCAGGCTGTCGGTCGGCAGAATACGGCGAAGCACGTCGTAGGTCAGATCGGTCTCGGCGTCGAAGGCCGGCGCCGTCACCTTGCCTCGGCTCACGCCGACATCCATCGCCAGAATCACCAGCTCGCGCGCACGCGTCATGGCAACGTAGAGCAAGCGGGCCCGCTCCTCGAGCGAAAGCTGCAGGTCATCGTTGCGCAGGCGAGCGAACGCCTCGGCGGGAGAGCCGGTCGCGCAGACATCCTCCATGAGTTCGGGCGGCAACCATAGTGACGTGCCCTTGCCCTTAAACGCGTGCTCAAACTGCTTTTTGACGTCATCGCCCTTTACGAAGGTTCCGTCCGCGAGCTTGACGCCGTCAAAGCGCGCCGGCAGCGCCACGACCTGCGCTCCGCCCTCGACACGACCCATCTGGGCTGCACCGGACGACTTGCGCACGCCAAAGCACTCGGCGACCGCCACGACCGGATACTCCAGGCCCTTGGATGCATGCACCGTCATGATGCGCACCGCGCCGTCACCTTCCTCGTTGAGGGCGCCCGGAGCCTCCTTGCCCGCCAGGAAGCGGTCGAAAGCGAGCGCGATGGAACGCGGCGAATTACCGAACTCGGCCTCCGCCTCCGCAACGGCATCGAGCGCCTTGAGCACGTTGGCGGCGATGGCTTTGCCCTCGGGGCCACGCTGCGCCAGACGCACGAACCAGCCCGAAGCGTTGACCACATCGCGCGCGATCGCCGCGAACGAATCGCGGCCCACGCGACGAAGCGCATAGCGCAGCACCTCGCGGGCGCGTGTCACGAGCGGCAGGTCCTGCAGGCCCGGCACGTCGAAATCGCTCATAATGCCCGCGTCGATATTGCGGCGCGAGGTCTCGCCCGTCTCCTCGTCGAGCTTGGTCGCCAGCGCCAAGAACTCCTGGGCGCCCAGCGCAAACATGGGCGAGGCAAGCAGCGGCATAAGGCCCTGCGCCGTATCGGCCGGATTGGCGAGCGCGCACACCAGGGCGCGGACTGTTTGAACCTCGGCCGCCTGGGCAAAGACCGAGCCGCCGGCGATAACGCAGTCGAGCCCCTGATCGCGAAACGCCTGCGCATACACGTCGGCATTGGTCATGCGACCCAGCAGCAACACCATGCCGCCCTGGGGCTGACCCGCATCGGCAAGCGAGCGGAACCGCTCCGCAATCGCGCGCGCCTTGGCCTGCGTGCGCTCTTGCGTGCTGCCGCCGGCGACAAAGAGCGCTTGACGACGCGAAGCGTCCGCCACCAGCGTATCCTTGCGCCCGTCGCTTGCCTCAAGATCCAAAAAGCCCTGCATTAAGCCACCGTCGTCACCATCAAAGACGCGGGCCACATAGCGCAGCACCTCATCGTGGCTGCGGAAGTTACGCACGAGCTTGACAAGCTCGCCGGCGGGGGCATCGGCGGCAGCCGCAGCGTCGGCCGCTGCCTCGGTCGCGCCCGAGGCACCCACCTTGCGCTCCTGACGGCGGAAGACCTCGACCTCGGCGCCACGGAAGCGATAGATCGACTGCTGTGCATCGCCCACGGTGCACAGCGCGCGCTCGCCCGCACCCGTCAGATAGCGGATCAGGTCGACCTGCATTTGGTCGGTGTCCTGGAACTCGTCGATCATGACCATCTTAAAGCGGCCCTCGTAGGCGGCCCGGATGGCGGGATAGTCACGCAGGGCCTCGTAGGCCATACGCAGTAGGTCGTTGTTGTCGAGGGCAGACTGGTCGGCTTTGAGCGCGCGATACTCGATCTCTACAGAGCGGGCCAGGCCCACCAGCGCATCGAGCGCAGGTCCACCGCAAGCCAGCACGATATTGATAAATGCATCGGCAGCCTCGGCCTTAAGCAGCTCGACCTGCTCTTTGGGGAACGCTTTGCTCGCGCGCGGCATAGTGCACGACATCATAAGTCGCGCCGCATCGGCCATGGTCTTGCCGCTCGACTCGAACGCGTCGATGGCATCGAGTGCCACCTGCGCCTTCTCGGTCGCCGCCTTGCTTGCGCCCAGCGCCGCACGATAGGCGTCGGCGAGCGCCGAGGTGTCGGCCTGTCCGCGCGCCACATGCACGTCGTCCATACCACCCGGCAGCTGACTCGAGAGCTCCAGCAGCTCGCGCACCAGGCCCTTGATGGTCGTGCCGGCGCCAAAGGGACCGCCCTCGCCCGCCATGGGATACCAGGCGTAGAGGCTTTTAAGCGAAGCGGCGAGCTCGGGGGCGGCATCGGGCGCCGTCGCGCGGGCCAGCACATGCTCAACAGCCTGATCCATGAGCTCGTCGGTATCGGTGAGCACCGTGAATTCTGGGTCGATGCCCAGCTCCAGCGCATGCGCGCGCAGGATACGCGAGCACATGCCGTGAATCGTCGAGATCCACGCGTCGTCGACGGTCAGGGCCTCCTCGTCCATGCCCTCGTCTATGAGCGCGCGGCGCACGCGGTCGCGGATCTCGGCCGCGGCATCTTTGGTAAAGGTAATGGCGAGCACCTGGTCCAGATGCTCGACGAACGGACCGGATTCGGGCGAGAGCGCGTAGACGATGCGGCGCGTGAGGGTAAAGGTCTTGCCCGAGCCGGCGCCCGCCGAGACAAACAGCGGACGGTCGAGCGTTTTGACGATCTGCAGCTGCTGCGGCATCAAAGTCGAAAGATCCATGGTCTACACGTCCCTCCTTACAAACGTTCCTTCGTGGTTATACGAGCAGCGCGCATGCGCGGCCTGGACAGACGCCGGGTCGACGGCGGCAACGTTTCCGGCCTCGAGCTCGCACAGGCGCTCGGCAATGCCGGCCTCAACGCGGTCGAGCAGGGCATCGAAGTCCATGCTGCCGCCCTCGCCGGGAAAGCCCTTCTTAAGGCCCGGGATGCGACCGTCGCCGCGCTCCTCCTCGAGCAGCTCGGCACTCGCGGCGCCGCGCAGTGCCGGCTTGCCGCCCTTGGTCGAAAAGTAGAGCGCAGCACGGGTGTCCAGATCCAGCGCCCGGCGCATGGCCTGGGCGTAGATGAGCGTTTGGGTATGAGGCGGCAGCCAACGCGGATCGTCGATAGGCGCCTCGCCCGTCTCCTCGTCGCGCACCGTGGGGTCGGCGAGCTTAAACTCCTCAACACCCGTGCGGTGCTTGTAGTCGATCACCACGGCGCGGTTCTCGGCGTCCACGTCCACGCGGTCGATGCGCCCGCCGAGCGGCCAACCGGCATACTCGACCTTGAGCTCGTTGAAGGCGAACTCCAGGTAGCGCGGGGCAAAGGGGGCAAGCGCCTCGGACTCGTAGGCGAGCACGCCCTCCAGCTGTGGCAAGATCTCGGCCACCTGGCGCTCCTCCACCGCAGAGAGCGGCACCAACGGGCCCTCCGTGCCGCGCTTGCCGGCGTGCTCGGCCAACGTCTCGTCAAAGACCTCGCGCTGCAGCTCCTGCGCGCGCGGCAGATTCTCGGGCGTCACGCGCTCCATGCCCTCTTGGGGCAGACGGGCATGCAGGTGCTCCAGCACATCGTGGACAAAGTTGCCCTTCTCCATGTTGCCAAAGCCCGCGTCGATGGACTGGGGCTTCACGCGATACGACACAAACCAGCACAGCGGGCACGTCGAGTACGCCTCGATCTGCGAGGCGGACGTCAGACGTGGCACGAGCGGCGCGTCCTCGCCCTCGCCGTCGCGGCGGCGCAGGACCAGGTACGGCACGGCCTCCTCGCTCAGGTGCTGAGGAGCCTCGCACACGACATGCTTGCACTCGAGGCCCTCGCCGGCCGCGGGATCAAAATCGGCGACGATGTCGCCCTCGCCCACGCGTGCAACCTTGGCGGCACCATCGGCTTCGGCATGCGCTCGCAGCTCGGTCCACACGGCCGCCGGATAGCACTCACGCGCCTGGCGATCGTGCGTCACGCGGGTAAGCGCAACCGGCCCGCGCGCGGCCTGTATAGCACGGCCAAAACGCACGCGCAACAAGGCCGCAGGCTCAAGCGTCACACCGCTGCGACCCAGCTCGGCCGTCAACGTGGCCAGCGGGCCCTCCTCATGCGAAAGCGGGTAGCTGTCCAGGTCGACATCGGCAAACAGCACGACATCGTAGCTGTCGGGGCGCAGGGCCGCCGCATCGACAAGCGACGCAAAGCGCACTTGGGCGCGCGGGGCGCGATCGACCTCGTAGGTCTCGTAATCGTAAGCGGTACTGCGCTTGTCCACCTTGGTGCGGACGCCGTCGAGCACGGGCACGGTCGCTGCCTGCGACACGTCGAGCGCGCGGGCGTCGTTCATAAGGATGTCGACGGCATGGCGCAGCAGGGCCGCCTCGGCCTGGCGGCGGGCCTGCCCATCAAGGCCACCCAGGGCGCGATCGGGCAGCGCCTCGACAACGGCGAGCATGGCCTTGAGCGCCGTCACGGGCTTGTCGCGCCACAGCGCCTGGAACACGTCCGAGGCTACGCACGGCACGTTCTTAAACCAGTTTTGGTCACTGGCCGCCTTGCGCGCACCCCTCACCTGGCCCTGCACGCTCTGCAGCAGGCTCTTAACGCCCGTAGTGGTCTTGCTGCGCGACAGGCGCATGTTCTTATCGAAGGCTCGCGCGCTGGCGGCATCGGCGCCCGAAAGCGGGCTGTAGATCCAGTCGGTGAGCTCCGGCGCGGGCCACCACTCGGTCTTGGAGGCGGTGCCCTCGTCGGCGGCCTTCATGCGCTCGATCAGGTCGGCGAGCGCCGTAAACTGCCCGCCCGCGATGGATTGGGAAAACGTCGTGAACTCGGTTGTCTCGGCCGCAATGTGACGCGCCGCCAAACGGGCGGCGAGCTCGCCAAACAGCTGGGGTGCTCGGGCGGACACCACGAGCACGCGCACGGGACCCGCGGGTGCTACGGCATCGTCGCGCGGCGCGGCATCCACACACGTTTTTACGAGCTCGTCGATCGCATCCACATAGGCATGGGCGCGGGCATGGGGGCCGGCAACTTCTACAAAGGTAGGCTGAGCGGCGGACTCGGAGGCAGCCTGGGGCGCGGCAACGTCCTCCCCCAGCGGCGCGACCTCAAACAGCACGCCGCGAGTGTCAAAGGCGGCAGCGAGATCCTCGCGCATTGCCGCCTGCTCGCGGGCAAGCAGCACGACGACCTCTCCCCCATTGTTCGCCACGGCCGATAGCAGCTCGAGCAGGCCATGTGTAAACGACGTGATGCCGCGCACGAACACCGCACGAGCGCAGGCGGGCAGGCTGTCGGCCAGGGCGCTGGCCATCATATCGGCGGCCTCGCAGGGCTCGACCATATCTCGGCGGTCCAGGCCGCTCGCATAGGCACGCAAAAGCTCAAACACACGAGCCTCAGCGTCGCTTTTGGGCTTGGGCTGGCACGCATCACCGCAGCGGCGCTCGGCGGCCGTTCCCGCCACGCCCGGCAGCACATCGCGGGCCATGCGTGCGAGCATGCGCACCGTACCCTGGCTGCGCGAAAGCGGCTGCAGGTCGGCATCGTCGAGACGCGCGACCATATCCGAGAACAGCATCTGGCGCTGCAGGTTGTCGACAAAGCTACGGCCATCGCCCAAAAGCTCCCACAACGAGCGGAGCCACGACGAAGGAGTCTTGTAGTCTACGCCCAGCGAGGCGCCGGCCATCGCCGCATCGTGACGGCACAGGTCGAGCTCGGCAAACGAGGGCGCCAGCAACACGGCGCGCCCGTGGCGGGCAACCAGGTCGGCAAGCAGCGCCGCCTCGGCATCGCTCAAATCCGTGCCGGCATTGGTGGTATAGATTCGAACAGGCATGGTCCTCCACTCAAACCGTTCGTAATAATCAATGCATCCATCCTACCCGCCCACGCGGACAACATGGCACCACACCAACATCTTTTGGTGCATCGGAGACAGACTTGCCACCCGCTGGTGCATTGGGGTCAGGTTTGTTTGCACCACCTTGGCGCAAGATAACCTGACCCCAATGCACCAAAAAACCGCTCCCGGAGGAGCGGTTCTGTGCAATTCGCTTTTGCCGTTGGCTTACTCGCCATCCTCCAGCTTGATGAGGATCTTGCGATAGCCGCCGTACTCGCCATTAAGCGCCTTGGAAACACGGCTCACCGTGGTGGACGAAGCGCCGGTACGGGCCTGAACCTCAACATAGGGCTCGCCCTCATCCAGATAACGCGCGACCTGCAGGCGCTGAGAAAGATCGCAGATCTCACGCGGCGTGCAGATATCGGTCAAAAACGCTTGAATATCCTTCTCGTCGTCCAAAAGACTAAATGCGTGGACCAGCTGCTTGACATCAGGCTTGTCAAACATGTTCTCGATATTCATCGATCACCGCCAAACCCGCCAAAAGGCATCGAAGTTGATACTGACATCGGGCATCGTTCGCCCGTAATATGCAATAAAACAATGCATGGGGCATTTGCCCGTAGCAGTGTAGCACACCACCAAACTAAAGCGACAAGACTCTCTGCCAGCGGCACGTTTTTTAGGACGAACGCCGTTTTGAAACCAAACGCGCACGTAAGCTCCACGAATATCTGAGACAATGGGCGCCCAAACAAAGCGACACACTGTCTGCGCAGAAAGGGATCGCACCATGCGCTTTATGCTTAACTGGCTCTTCACTTCGATCGCCATCGCGATCGCCACGTTTCTCGTCCCCGGCATCCAGCCCTTCGGTTTTGCCGAAGCCTGGGTCTGCTTTGCCTTTGTGGGGCTGTTCCTAAACATCGTCGACTCGCTCGTCAAACCGTTCCTGACGGTCATTTCGCTGCCGCTCACCATTATCACGCTGGGCATCTTCCAGCTCGTGGTCAACAGCTTTATGCTCGAGCTCGCCAGCTACCTGTCGGTCAACCTGCTGGGTGCAGGCATCTCCATTGCGAGCTTTGGCTCGGCATTTATGGGCAGCATCCTAGTATCCATCATGCGCAGCATCCTCGACGGCGTCGCAGGCGAATAGTCCAATTGACATAAAGCGCGGGCCAACCCACCACAGGTCGGCCCGCGCTGTCACATTACGTTAGAGCCCTAGATCACGTAGTCGTAGCCTTCGTTGGGCGCGACAAGTTGGTCGAGCGTCACGCCGTCGAGGTAGTCGTTGATGAGCTTGTCCAGATTCTTCCACACGTCGAGCGTGGGGCACTCATCAGATCGCGAGCAACCCTTGCAGTCGCCATCCAGACAGGCGACCGGCGCCAGGCTACCCTCGGTCAGGCGCAAGATCTCGCCCACCGTGTACTGCTCGGGCGGGCGTGTGAGCACATAGCCGCCGCCCTTGCCGCGCATGCCCGAGAGCATATTGGCGCGCACGAGCGTCGCTAGAATATTCTCGAGGTACTTCTCCGAAATACCCTGACGTGCCGCAATCTCTTTAAGCGGGATGCGACCGGCCGCTTGGTGCTCGGCCAGGTCGACCATAACGCGCAGGGCATATCTGCCCTTAGTAGAAACCAACATATATAGTGCTGCCTTTCGGTCTTTTAGTCGTTGAAATTCTAGCCGAAAAATTGGCTTTGAAAATACCCGTTCCGGTCAAGATGGTTAATCAACTTGCAATAAACTCCTATTTCCTATTGCATTACTAGGCTTTAGTGTCTAGTATGCTTCCCAACAGCAAAACGAACAACCTATAAGGTTTGTGGGTTTCGCTGCTACACACACCGTAAAACCACACGGTATCCAGTCATTTGAACACTTTGGAGGTTCATCATGAGCAAGGTTTACACGTCCATCGATCAGCTTATCGGCCACACCCCGCTCCTGGAGCTCACCCACTTTGAGGCCGACGAGGACCTCAAGGCCCGCGTGCTCGTCAAGTTGGAATACTTAAATCCCGCCGGGTCCGTTAAAGACCGCGTCGCCAAGAACATGATTGACGAGGCCGAGAAGGCCGGCAAGCTCGTGCGTGGCGGCGACTACACCATCATCGAGCCCACGAGCGGCAACACCGGCGTCGGCATCGCCTCGGTGGCGGCGGCCCGCGGCTACAAGGTGATCATCACCATGCCCGAGACCATGTCCGTCGAGCGCCGCAAGCTGATGCAGGCATACGGTGCGCAGCTCGTGCTCACCGACGGCTCCAAAGGCATGAAGGGCGCTATCGCCAAGGCCGAGGAGCTGCAGAAGGAGACTCCCAACAGCATCATCGCCGGCCAGTTTGTGAACCCCGCCAACCCCGCCATCCACAAGGCCACGACCGGCCCCGAGATCTGGGACGACACCGACGGCAAGGTCGACATCTTCGTCGCCGGCGTTGGCACCGGCGGCACCGTGACCGGCGTGGGCGAGTTCCTCAAGGAGCAAAACCCCGAGATTCAGGTCGTCGCCGTCGAGCCCGCCACCTCCCCGGTGCTCTCCAAGGGCCAGGCCGGCCCGCACAAGATCCAGGGCATCGGCGCCGGCTTTGTGCCCGACGTCCTCGACACCCAAGTCTATGACGAGATCATCCCCGTCGAGAATGACGACGCCTTTGCCACGGGCCGCGCCGTGGGTCACAAGGAGGGCGTGCTCGTGGGCATTTCGTCCGGCGCCGCCGTGTGGGCCGCGCTGCAGCTGGCCAAGCGCCCCGAGAACGAGGGCAAGACCATCGTGGCACTGCTGGCCGACACCGGCGAGCGTTACCTGTCCACGGCGCTCTTCCAGGACTAGTTCCTGCAGTTGAACGGATGAGCCCAAGGCAAGCCGGTCTCCCCTCTCTTCTGGCGGCCTGAGCCTATCTTGTTAGGGTGTCCCACGAAGCACCCGAACTTGCTACAATGTCTGCGGCGCGGAACCAGCCTCCCGCGCCGCTTTTCTTTTTTGGCCACATGCCACCAAGGAGAACCTCCCCATGCACAATAAGCGCGTGCTCGTCGCCATGAGTGGCGGCGTCGATTCCAGCGTGACCGCGTATCTGCTCAAGCGCCAGGGCTACGAATGCATCGGCGCCACCATGCGTCTCACCTGCCCCGTGCCCGATCCCGTCACGGGCATGAGTAAGGTCGACCGCGATATCGCCGATGCAAAGGCCGTCGCCGAGCGCCTGGGGATACCTCACCATGTACTCGACCTGCAGCAGACCTTCGACCGCAACGTTATCGAGCGCTTCGTGACCGCCTATCAGGAGGGGCTGACGCCCAACCCGTGCATCATCTGCAACCGCCACATTAAGTTTGGCGCGTTGCTGGATGCGGCGCTGGATATGGGCTGCGACTACATCGCCACGGGCCACTATGCCAAAACGAGCCAGGCACCCGACGGCACCTGGCAGCTACATCGCGGCGAGGACCCCAAAAAGGACCAGAGCTACTTTTTGTATTCGCTCACGCAGGAGCGGCTGTCGCGCACGATCTTTCCGCTGGCGGGTCTGGACAAGGAGCACGACGTGCGCCGCATTGCCGCCGAACAGGGCTTTACCAACGCCAAGAAGGCCGAAAGCGAGGACATCTGCTTTATCGCGGACGGCGACTATGCGGGCTATATCGAGCGTCGGTGCGGACATCCCGCTACACCGGGCGATATCGTATGGCGCGACGGCAGCGTGGTCGGACGCCACAACGGCGCGCTGCGCTATACCATCGGCCAGCGCAAGGGCCTGGGCGTCGCGATGGCGCATCCCGTGTACGTAACGGGTGTCGACGCCGCCAGCAACACCGTGCATCTGGGCGAAGCCGAGGACCTAACCGCCTCGGCGCTAACTGCCGATGAGTGGATCTGGAGCGCGCCGGCAGAGCGCATGGAGGCAGAGCTCAATGCCGGCGGCATTCGCGTGGGCGCCAAGTACCGCTACCGTCAAAAGGACCAGGCGGCGACCCTTACACGTGGCGCCGACAGACAAATGCTGCTGACTTTTGACGAGCCACAGCGAGCCATCGCCCCCGGACAGGCCGTCGTCGTCTATCGCGGCGACATCGTCCTGGGCGGCGGCACCGTGACCGGCGCGCTTAAGTAGCCGCGGGTTTATCGCTGCACGTGTCGAAGTACCTCAACAGCGGCACCAACCCCGATTACGCGACGCTCGAGGCCGCGGCGGATGGCCTCGAGTCGACCCTCCGCCGTGGCCCATTTGCTCTGCGAAAGAATCTCGATCGCCTCATCAACAAATCCGTTGAGCCGCGATGAATCGAACCAATCGAGCGAATCCGCAAGCGCCAGCTGGACGGAAGGGTCGGGCCCAAACGGCTTAGCGGAAAACCCAAACTCCCCAGCTGCGAGCACGGCAGTTGGTACGTCGTACCACAGGCAGTTGCCGCTATCGAACAACGGAGCAGGTTTTATCTCCAGAGTGTCGACATTGCGGATGATGCCGAAGTTTCGCCAATGGCGGTCGCTGTTAGCCAAAAGAGCATCACAAACGATCATCTGCGACATAGATCTTCTCACGGCAGCCTCGTCTGCTCCATGCTTACCAAGAAAGCGGCAGTACCGGTCGTACGTCGAGCTTCCTCGCTGGCCGCCAAGGGCGCCCTTAACGTAAACAGCCGGAACATATTCCTCGCGGCCGTCAAGAAAATCCTCACACAGGCACACGGGGCCATCGAACATGCGCTCAACCGTGTAAGGAACAAACTCGCCCTCCGACAGCAAGCGACGATGTAGAGCCGTTGCAACCGCCTCGTTAAAGGGACGCTGATCGTCCATCCCGCACCCCTTGACCAGAACGCGAACACCGTTGCGAATCATCCACGATTTAGGAAGCTCGCCTTCGGATGTGTTGTCGGGATTTTTAAGACCGATGCCCTCCAGCCAACCCGAACGCCCCTCGGGCGCCGATCGCTCAAATTCGTTCTCAAAGTAATTGATGTTTTGCCATTTGAGTTCGTCGCAATCGGCCGGCCGCAGCCAATAGCAATCCGAAAGCGAGAGACCCAGGCACTGAACCGGCACCTCAACGCCGTTGACAATCCCCAGCTCGCGGTAGCGCGAGATGAGCCCAGGGCGAACATCGGGCACCGACCGATGCCCCCACCACGCGTTGAGCTCCCGCTTATTCACCGTTGGAGAAGAGCTCGAGCATGCGCCAAACGGCATTCGTTGCGCATCGAGGACCTCGGCGATTTCGAAGGGAAACTCACGCGTCGGATCAAATGAGACATGTGCGACCTCATGGTCGGCGGACATCAGCGTAAACTTGCGCCCCACATCGGCCGCAGGACGGCGTCCTCGTTTGCGGACCTTTTGGTAGGCGATCGCAGAATTGTACTCGACCATCTTCCGGCCGCCCACAATATCGCACACAAGCGTCCCCGATGCGGCAAGTTGCGATATGCGGGCTTTCGTAACGCCCAACAGGCGGGCGGCATCACCCATAGACAAGTACTCAGACGTATCCATACACCGCATCACCTCGTTAAGTAATTTACGCGTTTAGTTAATAGATTACATACATCATAATACTAAACGACCTAAAGCGAAAAAAGGCCCGAGAAATCGGGCCTTAGCGATTGGTCAGCCGAGTCGCAAACTGCTCCCCTAGCGCTGTACGTAGGCGCGGACGAGCTCGTAGGTATTGCGCACGCCGTCGATGTGGCTGCGCTCGTAGTTGTGGCTCGCGTACACGCCGGGGCCGATCAGGCCATGGCGAATGTCGTAACCGGCCGAAAGCGTGGCCTCGACGTCGGAACCGTAATGCGGGTACACGTCGATGGCGTAATCAAGCTCCAGCTCGCGCGCGATATTGGATAGCGTCGTCACCAGGTCGTAGTTGTACGGACCGCCCGAATCCTTGGCGCAGATCGACACCATACGCTCGGTGCAGCCTAGGTCGTCGCCCACGCAACCCATGTCCACGCTGATCATCTCGCGCGTGTCGGCCGGCACAAAGGCACCACCGTGGCCGACCTCCTCGTACACGGTAAAGAGCAGCGACACTTTGCGCGAAAGCGACACCTCGCCGTCAGCAACGGCGCGGGCCAGACCCAGCAGAATCGACGCCGACAGCTTGTCATCCAGGAAGCGGCTCTTAATGTAGCCGCTCTCCGTCACCGTGGTGCGCGGATCCATGGCGATGATATCGCCCGTCTGAATGCCCAGCTCGAGCACGTCGTCCTTGCTATCGACGTTCTCGTCGAGCAAGATCTCCATGTTCTTCTCGATGGTCTTGACCGGCTCATCGGCCACGTGCGCCGAAGGCTCGGTGTTGAGGACCACACCCGTGTAGACATTGCCGTCGCGCGTATAGACAGTGCAGTTCTCGCCATCGGCCGTAGACCACTGATGCCCACCAAGGGTCGTGGGGCGCAAACGGCCATTGTCCTTAATGGAGCGCACCATAGCGCCCAGGGTATCGACATGGCTCGCCAGTACGAGCGGCTCGCCCTCGCCACCAAGCTCAACCAGCACGTTGCCCTTATTGGAACGCTCGGGCCCAAACCCCATCTCGCGCAGGGTCTCCATCAGATAATCGGTCGCCGCACGGGTATAGCCCGTAGGCGAAGCAATCGAGGTAAGCGCCTTCAACTGGTCAGTAATATAGGAGAGCGTAGAATCCATCTTGGACACCAAAGTCACCCTTTCATATCGAATTAAACCCACAGCAACAATACCACCACGCACAATTATTTACCTAGCGAGACAACCCGTCGAGCTTCCCAGAGCAGCGCCCGCCACGATAACGAGCCGGCGGGCCCCTGCCCGTTAGCCCCACAATCTTTCCGCAGGACGGAGGAAGCCCCCGCCGCACGAAGTGCGCAGCGGGGGCTTCCGACATGTCCGAGGACGATTGTGGGGCTAACGGGCAGGGGCCCGCCGAACCAAGTTAGGCAGCCGGGCAAATCTTCTTGAAGAGCTCGATGACGTCGTCGAGCGTCGCCTCGCGCGGGTTACCCGGGAAGCAGGCGTCGGCCATGGCGTCCTTGGCCAGGACCTCGATCTCGTCAGCCTTCATGGCCTCGCAGACGTGCGGGATGTTCACGTCGGCAGAGAGCTGCTTAACGGCGGCGATGGCGGCATCGGCGGCCTCGTCGGTGCTCATGCCCGTGGTGTCAACGCCCATGGCGACGGCAACCTTGGCCAGGCGCTCGGCGCAAACCGGCTTGTTGAACTCCATGGCGATCGGCAGCAGCATGGCGCAAGCGACGCCGTGCGGGGTGTCGTAGTGAGCGGACAGGGTGTGAGCCATGGCGTGGTCGATACCCAGGCCAACATTGGAGAAGCCCATGCCGGCGACATACTGACCAAGAGCCATGCCCTCACGGCCGGAGCCGGGCTGGCCGGACTTGGCCTCGGCGACGGAGTCGCGCAGGTTCTCGCTGATCAGCTTAATGGCCTCAAAGTGGAACATGTCGGAGAGCTCCCAGGCGCCCTTGGTGGTGTAGCCCTCGATGGCGTGGGTCAGAGCGTCCATGCCAGTGGAAGCGGTCAGGCCGGCGGGCATGGAGGCCATCATGTCGGGGTCGACGACGGCGACCTCGGGGGCGTCGTTGGTGTCGACGCACACGAACTTGCGGACCTTCTCGGGGTCGGTGATGACGTAGTTGATGGTCACCTCGGCAGCGGTACCGGCGGTCGTCGGCACGGCGATGGTGAACACGGCATGGTTCTTAGTGGGAGCAACGCCCTCGAGGCTGCGGACATCGGCGAACTCGGGGTTGTTGATGATGATGCCGATGGCCTTGGCGGTGTCCATGGAGGAGCCGCCACCGATGGTCACGATAGCGTCAGCCTCGGCGGCCTTGAAGGCCTCGACGCCGTCCTTGACGTTCTGGATGGTGGGGTTGGGCTTAATCTCGGAGTACAGGCTCCAAGCGATGCCGGCGGCGTCGAGCTCGTCGGTCACCTTGGCGGTAACGCCAAACTTGACCAGATCGGGGTCGGAGCAGACGAAGATCTTCTTGTAGCCGCGACGCTGGAGCTCGCCGGGGATCTCCTTGATGGCGCCGGAACCATGATAAGAGATGGTATTGAGTACGAAACGATTAGCCATTGATAGCCTCCCATCGTGTGCGGGGCACCCATTACGCCCCACGCTTTGAGTCCCATCCTAACGCTTTTGAAACAAAAAACACGTGAGAACGTCAAAATTGTTAAAGCGTTTCAACAGAAGATGAAATAATAATGCGGCAAAGGGACAATCCCTCTGCCGCATTCGGTTACTTTCGACAGCCCTCTTTCCAAGCCTCGGCCGCAACCTTCCAGCGAAAACGCAAGTCGCGCTCGCGGTCGATGAACATGATGGCAAACGCGACAAACAGCAGCACGCTCGCCACGACGATGGCGTGCAGGCCTATGCGCTCAATACACCAGTTGCCCAACACAGCGCCAAACACAAAGGTAAAGATCACGCCAAAGTACAGCAGGCCGTTTTCCAAAAAGCCGCGCTTGTGGGTGATGATGTAATCGTCCACGTTTTGCAGCGCGTTGCGCAAGTTGCCAATGCACATGGTCGTGGCGATGCCGTGACCGTGAATCTTGCGGAAGCTCTCGACCTGCATGCCGCAGGCAAACGACGTGAGGCAGTTGGCGAGCAGGTTGAAATCGCCGCCCGGGATAAAGCTCACGCCCAGCAAGATAACGGCTTCAAAAAACACCGTCACCTGGCGCCAGTGAATCACACTGCCAAACCGCTCGTGAACCAGGTCGGCAAGCATAATGCCCACGGCAAACGACACCACGGGAAAGAAATAGCGCCCCGCCAGCGCCCAGTTGCCCTCCGAGATGCTCACGCCCACGAGCAGGATGTTGCCCGTCTGCGCGTTGGCGAAAACATGATCGCGCCCAATGTACGAATAAACGTCCATAAAGCCACCGGCGAGCGCCAAGATGATGCCCAGCTCGATGGACTCCGATATCTGTTTGGCACGCTGCATCGTCGCGCATCCTCCTTGTTGACGCTCTCTCGTGCGTTGGCGGAAACATAGCCGCCGTTCATACTGTAACCCATTGACAACATGGCGTGCGCGCGAGACGACCCCTTCGACACGGGGATACACAGTCCGGAAACAAACGGCTCCCGCATCGACACGCCGATCCGCCAGCCCATGTACTCCACCAGTCTTTTTAGCCCCGTCCCAAAAAGACTGGTTACAATTACGTGCAGCATACAAACACCGGGAGGGATCGTGGCAAAAAAGCCTCAGCACGCTCAGAACAACCAGCGCAGTCAGCAGGGCAAACAGGGCCAGCAGCAAAAGCGCGGCGGTAAGGCGCAGGGTGGGCACACCACTCATGCTCCAGCAACGCCCTCACGTCCCTGGCGTCCGGGCCGCGATAAGTTCCTCCCCGTCAGCCGCGCCGACATGGATGCACGCGGTTGGGACCAGTGCGACTTTGTCTACATCTGCGGCGACGCCTACGTGGACCACCCCAGCTTTGGCATGGCCATCATCAGCCGCGTACTCGACGCGCACGGCTACAAAGTGGGCATTATCTGCCAGCCCGACTGGACCGACCCCGCCAGCATCACGGTGCTCGGCGAGCCGCGCCTGGGCTTTCTCGTCAGCGCCGGCAACATGGACTCCATGGTCAACCACTATTCGGTGACCAAGCACCGCCGCCACACCGACGCCTATACCCCCGGCGGCGAGGAGGGCCACCGTCCCAACCGCGCCGTCACCGTCTACGGCAACCTCATCCGCCAAACATTCAAGGACGCCCCCATCATCATCGGCGGCATCGAGGCGAGCCTGCGCCGCCTGGCCCACTACGACTACTGGCAGGACAAGCTCAAGCGCTCGGTACTGCTCGATTCAGGCGCCGACATCCTCATCTACGGCATGGGCGAGCACGCGATCGTCGAGATCGCCGACGCGCTCGACGCCGGGCTGCCCGTCGACCAGATCACCTACATCAACGGCACCGTCTACCGCACGGGCTCGCTCGACGAGGTCTACGACTACGACCTGCTGCCCAGCTGGGACGACCTCTCGGCCGACAAGCTCAACTACGCACGCAGCTTTAACGTGCAGCAGCAGAACATGGATCCCATCACCGGGCATCGCTTGGTAGAGCCCTACCCCAACAACGTGTTCGTGGTGCAGAACCCGCCGTCGGCAACGCTCACCACCGACGAGATGGACGAGGTCGCCGAGCTCCCCTACGCGCGCGACTGGCATCCCGACTACGATGCCGCGGGCGGCGTGCCGGCGTTTGCCGAGATCAAGTTTTCCATCAGCTCCAACCGCGGCTGTTTTGGCGAGTGCTCGTTTTGCGCGCTCACCTTCCACCAGGGCCGCGTGCTGCAGATGCGCAGCCACGACTCGATCATGCGCGAGGCCGAACTGCTCACGCGCGACCCGGAGTTTAAGGGCTACATCAACGACGTGGGCGGACCGACGGCAAACTTTAGCCGTCCTGCCTGTGACAAGCAGCTCAAGCATGGCGTGTGCAAGAACAAGCGCTGCCTGTGGCCGAGCGTGTGCAAGAACATGGTAGTCGACGAGAGCGGCTACACGCAGCTGCTGCGCGATTTGCGCCAGCTGCCGGGCGTCAAGAAAGTCTTTGTCCGCAGCGGCATCCGCTTCGACTACACCATGGCCGATGCCTCGGACGAGTTTTTGCGCGAGCTGCTGGAACACCATGTCTCCGGTCAGCTGCGCGTGGCGCCCGAGCACGTGAGCGACGCGGTGCTCTCCGTAATGGGCAAGCCGAGCCGCGCCGTCTACGACGCGTTCTGTCGCAAGTTTGAGCGCTTGAACCGCGAGTATGGACTCAAGCAGTATGTAGTGCCGTACCTGATCTCGAGCCATCCCGGCTCGACCATGAAGGAAGCCGTGGACCTTGCCGAGGCAGTCCGCGACATGGGCTACATGCCCGAGCAGGTGCAGGACTTCTACCCCACCCCGTCCACCATGTCGACCTGCATGTACTACACCGGCGTGGACCCGCGCACCATGGAGCCCATCTATGTGGCGCGCGACCCGCACGAGAAGGCCATGCAGCGCGCGCTGATTCAGTATCGCAAGCCCGAGAACTACAAGCTCGTGCGCGAGGCACTGGAGAAGGCCGGACGTCGCGACTTGATCGGCTACACCAAGCATTGCCTGATTCGCCCCGTGCCGCCGCGCCCGGGCGAGACGTCTGCCGGCGGTGGACATGGCACCGGCAAGAAGGGCGGCAAAGTCCACGGCGGCGGAGCTGGCAAGGGGCCTAAGGGAAGCAAGGGGCACGGCGGTATGTCGCGCGCGCAGAACACAGCGGGGCGCAATCGCGCGGCCCAGGGTCGTCAGGGAGCCAACGGAGGCGGACGCCGCAACTAGCGCAAGGATGCGCTCGCTGTGCCCGGTTGGCACGCTTGACGCAGCGAGCGCATGGCCTCCACGAGGATGACGCCGGCGATAGCAACCGTGATGGCCACGTCGAGGGGCGTGCTCACAAACCAGAGCAACGCCATGAGATACGATCCGGCGTTAAAGGCAAAGTGCAGCAAGATGGTGTAGCGGAGCTTTCCGGTCGTCCCGAGTACCCAGCCAAAGACGATGCCGGCGGCGCCCGCGTAGCAACCTTGCACCCAGTTCATGTGCATAAAACCAAAGACCGCCGCCTGCAGCACAATTGCCGCGGCGATACCCCAGGTACTCGGGGCCGCCCAGGGCACCATGGCTCCGTCCTGCGCTTGCACGCGGCGCCGGCGCTTCCAAAGTGGGCGGCACTGCGGGTTAAACGCTCGGAGCGAAAACTCAAAAATGATGCCGCGTACCAGCAGCTCTTCGCAAAAGGGGGCGCCGAGCACCGTGGTGAGGACGGCGAGGTAGCTGGTATCGCCCATGCCTGTTTCCTCGACGAGCTCGCTGTAATCAGCCGCGGCCTCGGGCAGCAGCGACAGCACGGCGTCGGTCACGTAGCCAACGACCACCTGCAAGGCCAGGCCGATCACGATAACGCAGACGATACGCTTCCACGCGCCGCGCGCTCCCCCGCCGAGCGGGCGTTCGCTTTGCCAGCGAGCCATAAACGAGCGCGGCCATAAATAACGCCACCACAGCAGTGCCATCAAAAACGACGCCGTCTGCGCGGCAGCCTGAAGCAATTGAATGTCGAGGTCGTCGATTGAAAAACCCATGAACACCGATGCGACGCCAAGGACGGAAAACAGAACCACGCTCAGGGCAATATCGGCAGCGACGACGCCAAAACAGGCAAGTGCCCAAACCATCGCATTGAGCATGCCAACCTCCTCCCGGCAGGTAGTCATTTAAGAACGTCCATTACAGTCGAGATTGTCAGCCCGGGCCCGTCTCGGGCTACGATTGAGGCGCGCCCAGAACGGGCCGCCGACCGGGCGCCCGCGCACGGCCGAACGTCCCTGCCCCCTAGAGGGCCTGTTGGGTGCTGCCGGCGCGGGACGCGCCGCCCCCGACGGCTGATAGGAAAGTGCCGGGCAGGCGCCGCGGCTGGTAATGTGAGTGCCGAGGGGGAGGCCATCCGGTCGAACGACTACCGGAAGGATACCACCGTGAAAGCGCCATCCACCAGACCCGCCGCCGTGCTCGGCCTCGACGTCGGCAAGTCGTCGCACTGGGCCTGCCTGATCGACCGCGACGGGGAGGTGCTGGCCAGCGCCCCCGTCCGCAACAGGGAGGCCGAGCTCGACGCGCTGTTCGCCTCCGCGCCCGGCGGCACGCTCGTCGTGGTCGACCAGTTCCGCAACATAGGCTCCCTCGCCGTGAGGCGCGCCCGCGCCGCGGGGCTCGGGGTCGCCTACCTGCCCGGGCTCGCCGCCAGCCGCGCCGCGGGCCTGTTCGCCGGCGAGGCCAAGACCGACGAGCGCGACGCCGAGGTGATCGCGCGGACCGCCCTGGGCGTGCCAGGCTCCCTGACGGGGGTCCCGGGCCGCGGCGAGGCCCTCGAGGCCGCCCGCGCGCTCTCCTCGCAGCGCGACCACGTCGTCGCCTGCGCGACCAGGGACAAGAACCGCCTGCGCGCGGTGCTGCTCGAGTCCTGCCCGGCCCTCGAGGCCGCCGTCGACCTGTCGGACCGCCGGTGGCTGGAGCTGCTCGCCGGGTTCGGCGGCGCATGGGGGATCGCCCGCTCCGGGGCCGAGGGGCCGCGGGCCGAGGCCGCCGGGGAGGCCGCGGCGGCCTCCACCGCGCCCCCGCCGGCGCTCGTCGAGGCGGAGAACAGGCAGGTCAGGTTCCTGGCCGCCCGGATATCGGAGGCCCTCGACGAGGCCGGGGCCCTCGAGGCCGAGACGGCGGCGCTGCTCGAGGGCGACGAGACCTACGCGTGCCTGCTCACCGTGCCGGGCATCGGCCCGAGGACGGCGGCGCAGCTGGCGGTGTCGGTCGACATCGCCAGGTTCCCGGACCACGACCACCTGGCCTCGTACTGCGGGATAGCCCCGAGGGTGAGGAGCTCCGGCACGTCGGTGAGGTCGGTCAGGGCGTCCAGGCGCGGCGACGCGAGGCTCAAGTCGCTGCTGATCTTCTCGTGCAACAGCCTGGTGAGGTCCTCGGGCCGCTACGGCGAGTACTACCGGGCCTGCAGGGCGCGGGGCATGGGCCACGGCAGGGCGCTCAAGGCGGTCGCGAGGAAGCGGCTCAGGGCGATATACGCCGTGATGCGCGACCGGGTGCCCTACCGGGAGTAGCCCCGGCGGTTGACAAAACTATAGGAACACCCAA